>CAYGST010000118.1:0-10755 GCA_964352415.1 uncultured Planctomycetaceae bacterium
GCGCAGCTACGGCGGCCAAGGCGGCGGCCAGCGTCGGGACCATCGCAGCGGCTACGGCCGACGCGTCGACGGTTCACCCGGTACGGGCGAAGGGCGTTCCGGCGGTGGCGAGCGTCGGGAGCACGGTGGCGGTCGTCCGTTCCAGCCGCGGCGCGACGAGCGTGGCGGTCGTCCGCAAGGCGGTCGCTCCTACGGAGGGAACGGCGGGCATGGCGGCCGGGGCGATGACGCGCGCCGCTCGCGCGGTGACGCACCGGTGCAGGGCAAGCGCTGGGAGGGCGACAACGTTCCGCCGCCCGAACTCGGCAGCGGCAAGTAGGGGGCGCGCGTGCATGCAGCGGGCGCGGACGTCGATGAGACGCTCGCGCCCGCTTTCGTCTGGGGTGCGTTCGCGGGCCCCGAGGGCAGAGCGTAGACTGCGAACTTCCCGCACGTCCCCCGCGAACCCCTCTCCGAACCCATGCCTCAAGGTCACATCGTCGGCGTCATCGGCGGCTCCGGTCTCTACGAGATCGACGGACTGGAAGACGTCAAAGAGCTCGCGCTCAGCACGCCGTTCGGCGTCCCGAGCGACGCCTACATCACCGGCCGCCTTGGAGAGACCGAGATGGTGTTCCTGCCGCGGCACGGCCGCGGCCACCGCATCAGCCCCTCCGAGATCAACTTCCGCGCGAACCTGTGGGGGATGAAGAAGCTCGGCGTAAGCCGCATCATCTCGATCTCGGCCGTGGGCTCCATGCGCGAGGACATCGAGCCCGGGGACTTCGTGCTGATCGACCAGTTCTTCGATCGCACGCGGCATCGCAAGGACACCTTCTTCGACCGGGGCGCCGTTGCGCACGTCATGTTCGCTGACCCGATCTGCGAGCCGTTGCGCGAGATCCTGCTGAAGTGCGCGGGCGACCTGGGCGTGACGACCCACGACGGCGGCACCTACATCAACATGGAAGGGCCGCAGTTCTCGACGCGCGCCGAGTCGCGGATCTACCGCAGCTGGGGCGTCGACGTGATCGGCATGACGAACCTCCAAGAAGCGCGCCTCGCCCGCGAGGCGGAGATCGGCTACGCGACGGTGGCGATGGCGACGGACTACGACTGCTGGCACGAGGAGCACGACGACGTCACCGTCGAGGCCGTGGTCGCGATCATGCAGGCCAACGTCGAGAAGGCCAGGAACCTGATCAAGGCTGCAGCGCCCCTGGTGGCCGCCACGCCGAGCTGCGCTTGCGACTCCGCGCTGCAGCATGCGATCATGACCCACAAGGAAGCGATCCCCGCGGAGGCCCACGAGCGCCTCGCGCTGTTCATCGACAAGTACCTGCACCAGGCCTGAATCCCAATGCGCCGGACCGGCACCGACAGTCCTCCAACGCAGGGCGCGCGCGCAGCGAGCCTCGCACTCCTCGTCGGCGCCGTGGCGTTCGCCGGCTGCCGCTCCGAACCTGGGATGCCGTCGGCCAAGGAGCTGGCGGCGATGGTCAACGAGACCGAGGAGCCGACGCTCGATCACCGCGGGCCGGGCGTGGACCTGTCCGATGTTGGACCCGCGCGCTTCGTGCGCGTGCTGCACAACGCCTTCCGCGTCGAGCGCACGATGGAGGTCGTCGAGTACATGGACGCCCGCTACCGGACGCCGGGCTCCGACGGCTTCCGCGAGTCCTCCGAGCGCATCGAGGCCGCCCTGCGCGAGGTCGGCTTCGGCGAGCGACCGGGCCTCGAGCTGGAGGTCCTTACTACGCAGATGGAGGATCCGGCCTGGAACGCCAAGAGCGGAGAGCTGCGCCTCTTCACGTCCGCCGGGGGCGAGGCCGTTCTTCACGCGTTCGACGACCCGTCGGGCGTCGATCGCTGCCTGCTGCCGGAGAACGCGCCGAGCTGCGACGTGGAAGGTTCCGTGCGGCTCGGCCTCGACGACGTGGGGCCCGGCGACATCCTCGTGACCGAGGCGACCCTGCGCGAGGACCTGCTCGTGCGCGCGAGGAGGAAGGGCGCGGTGGCCGTGCTCTCGGCATCGATGTCGAGCTACAACGTGGACCCCTCCGGCAGGGAACAGCACCTCGACGCCATGCAGTTCCGCGCGGTCGCCGCGGGCTCCGAACTGCCGGTCGCGCAGATCTCGCCTCGTTCCTACGCGCAGTTGACGGAGGCCGTCGAGGCCGGCGGCGCGCGAGTGCGGCTACGCGCCGAGGTCGAACTTGGCGATCGCGAGGTGCGCACGCTGGTCGCGACCGTGGTCGGCTCCTCGATTCCGGAGGAGGTCGTGGTGCTCTCCACGCACCTCGAGGCGCCGGGCGCCTGCGACAACGCGAGCGGCGCCGCGGGTCAGCTCGAGAACGCCGCGACCCTCGTGCGCGTCCTGGACGGCGGCGGCCTCGAGTGGCCGGCGCGCAGCGTCACCTTCGTGTGGGGCCTCGAGAACGACCAGGTCGACATCTGGCTCGCGCACAGCGAGCGCACGCCGATCGCCGCGGTGAACGCCGTGATGATCGGTGAGTCGCGCGAAGCGACCGGCGCGGTGCCGCTGCTCGAGCGCTATCCGGACCCGGGCGCCGTCGTGACAATCGCGCCCGACAAGCACTCGCTCTGGGGCAGTCGCGAGATCGAGGCGCAGTGGCTCGTTCCGAACGGCCTCTCCGTGATCGCGCGCTGCGCGCTCGTGGACGTCGGTCGCCACGCCGGCACCTGGGAGACCTTCGAGAACCCGTACGAAGGCGGCACCGACCACGAGCGATTCTTGCAGTCCGAAGTCCCGGCCGTGCTCTTTTGGCACTTCACCGACTTCACCTTCCACACCTCCCTCGACCGGCTGTCCCGCGTCGACGGCGAGGAGCTGCGGCGCATGGCGACGGCCGCGCTGGCGACGGCATTGGCGATCGCGGATCCGCTCCCGAGCGACCTGACGCGCTACCTGCGCAGCCTCGACCAGGAGCGCACGCTGCGCGTGACCGCGGCGGAGGAAGCCGGGCGCATCGACGTCGCCAATGACTGGCGCAATTGGACCTCCGGTGCGCGCCAGTGGTTCCGTGTCCTGTGCCTGCCGATCGAGGGCGAAGAGGCCTGGCTGCCCACGCCGCTGGAGAGCGAGGCGCTGAAGACGGAGAACGAGTAGTGAGGCTCCGGACCCTCACTGTTCTCACGTTCGTCGTCCTGGGCGCCACCGCCTGGGCGAGCCCCATCCAGGACGCGCCGCAGGACGCGCCGCCGTCGGGGCACCACGGCCCGGAGGTCGCCCCGGGCGACAGCGGGACAGCGCGCTTCGCCGGAGCGCTCTACGACGAGTTCGCCCCGGGCGTTGCGATGGAGACCGTGCGCTTCGTCGACGGCTTCTACCGCGCGCCGGGCAACGAAGGCTACGACGCGAGCCTCGACCGAGTTCGCGAGCAGTTGACCGCGGCCGGCTTCGGCGAGCGCGAGGGCTTCGAGCTCGACGAGATCCGAACGCCGCTGCGTTCACCGGCCTGGACCCCGGTCTCGGGCAGCTTCGAGGTCAAGGTCTCCGGCGGCGAGTGGGAGCGACTGCACGCCTTCGACGCGCCGGGCGATCCCGACCGCGTCATGCTGCCGATCAACGCGCCGAGCGCCGACGTCGAGGGCACGCTCGCGTTGGATCCCGAGCAGGTCGAGGCGGGGAGCGTGTTCGTTGGCGAGGCGGGCCTCGGCGGTCGGGCCGTGGCCGCGCACGCCAAGCGCGGGGCCGTGGCGGTCGTGAGCGCCTCGATCGCGGACTTCACCCGCGATCCGTCCGGCGGCGACGCGCACCTCGACGCGATCCAGTTCCGCAGCGTCTCGCGCTCCGTCGGGGCGCCCGTCGCCCAGATCTCGCCGCGCAGCCTGGCGCGCCTGCGCGCCTTGGCCGCGGAGCACGAGAGCGTTCGCGTTCGGCTGCGCAGTCAGGTGACCTGGAAGGAGGCGGGTGAGCTGCGCACGCTCGTTGCGCGCGTTCTCGGCGCGACGCGCCCGACTGAAGCGGTGGCCATTGCCTCCCACGTTCAGGAGCCCGGTGCCGGCGACAACGCGAGCGGCGTCGGCGGCATGTGCGAGGCGGCTTCGGCCCTCGCCCGGGCGGTCCGCAAGGGAGCCCTCGACCGTCCCGCCAGGACCGTCGTGTTCCTGTGGGGCGACGAGATGCGGCAGTCCGCGATCTGGCTCGACGGCACTGAACGAAAGGTCATCGCCGGGATCTCAGCCGACATGCTGGGGCAGTCGCGCGACGCAACCGGTGCGCGCTGCTTGCTCGAGCGCTCGCCAGACCCGGGCGCGCTCGACACGCTGCCCCCCGACGAGCACACGCCGTGGGGCGCTGGCCCGGTCGAGGAGGAGGACCTCGTGCCGAACGGGCTCGCGCTCGTCGCGCGCAGCGCGCTGGTCGACGTCGCGCGGCACGTGGGGGGCTGGCACACGAGCGAGAACCCGTGGGAGGGCGGCAGCGACCACGACGTGTTCCTGCGCGAGGGCGTGCCGGGCGTGCTGATGTGGCACTTCACCGACTTCACCTACCACACGGGCCTCGACCGCCTCGAGCGGCTCGACCCGGAGGAGCTGCGGCGCACGTCGTGCGCCGTGCTGGCGACCGCCCTCTGCCTCGCCGACCTGCGCACCGCCGACCTCGAGCGGCTGCGCGCGAGCAACGTCCTCGAGCGCGAATTGCGCGTCGCGGCCGCGCTCGAAGCCGAGCGCCCCGACGTCGCCAAGCGCTGGCGCGAGTGGTGTCGCGGCGTCGAGGTCTGGCTCGCGGCGACCGCGGTGGACGCCGCGGGCGACTGAGCCCGACCGCCGAACCACGCGCGCTGCGCGGCGCTTCCGATCCCCGATCTCCTGCCCACGAGAGCGAACATGCACGCCTCCGATCCCGCGAACGTTCACGGCGACTCGTCACGCCGCACCTTCCTCGGCCTCGGTGCCGGCCTCGCCGCGATCGCCTGCAGCTCGCCGGGTGGAGCGTCGAACGCTCCGATCGGCACGCAGGTGAGTGGCGGTTCTGCTCCGCGCGCACCTCGCAAGGGCTACCCGGTCCTCGTCGGGAGCGCGAACGCGCTGGCCGGCATGCAGCAGCACTACGCCAAGCTCCAAGATGGGGCGGAGCCCCTCGATGTAGCCATCGAGGTCGTCAAGGTCGTCGAGGCGGATCCGAACGACACCAGCGTCGGACTCGGTGGCTTGCCGAACGAGGACGGAGTCGTGCAGCTCGACGCCGCGGTGATGGACGGTCGTACGCACAACGCGGGCGCCGTGGCCTGCATCGAGAACATCCTGCACCCCTCCGAGGTGGCGCGCCTCGTCATGGAGCGCACGGACCACTGCATGATCGTCGGCCGGGGCGCCTACGAGTTCGCGCGTTCGCACGGCCACGAACACGTCGAGCTCTTGACGGAGAGCACGCGCCAGACGTGGATGCGCTGGAAGGAGACGATGAGCACCCGCGACGACCGCCTGCCGCCGGCGCCGAAGAGCGAAGGGTCCAAGAAGGACGGGCAGAGCGCGCGCGATGCCCAGCCGTCCGAGGAGGCGCTGGCGCTAGCGTTCCGCGAGCGCATCACCGGCACGATCCACTGCTCGGCCCTCGCGACGTCGGGCGAGATCGCCTGCACGACGACGACCTCGGGGCTCGCCTGGAAGATCCCGGGCCGCGTCGGCGACTCGCCGATGCTGGGAGCGGGGCTGTACTGCGACGGCGAAGCGGGCAGCGCAGGAGCTACGGGCCGCGGCGAGGCCGCGATCCTCTCCCACGGCAGTTCGGCGATCGTCGAACTCCTGCGCGGCGGCGCGTCGCCGCAGGAGGCCGGCCGCGAGCTGATGGCGCGCGTTCAGCGTCAGGCCCAGCGCGCCTCCGCCTGGCAGCCGGGGCTCGTCGATGAGAACGGCGTGCCGACCTTCAACTTGAAGTTCTACGTGCTCGGACTCGACGGGAGCTTCGCGGGACACTGCCTCAAGGGGCAGTCGATCTTCGCGGTGGCGGACCCGGAGAACGGTCCGCGCCACGAGGCCTGTACATCCTTCCTCGGCTGAGCGGAGCGGCAGGTCACGCGCGTGGGCGCGCACGCGACTCACTCAGGGTTCAGCATCGAGTCGTAGAACTCGGCCTCGGAGATCTTGCCGTCGCCGTCCGCGTCGAACGTGGCGATCAACGCGTTCGGTCGGATCTCGATGCCCGACCCGAAGATGAGCAGGTCGAGGTCCTCCTTGCCGATGCCGCCGTCGTCGTCGAAGTCGAGGCGCCGGTAGGAGGGGACGGGGCCGACGATCTGGTCGGGCTCGGGCGGCGTGTTCTCACGCACGACGCGGCGCTTGACCGTGCCGAAGAGCTCGTTCAGCGAGCTCGCCGTCAGGGGCGCGAGAGCCTCGGCTTCTTCCTCGGACGTCCCGCCGCCGGCGAGGCTCTCCGCGAGCGCGATGGCGCTCGGGTCGTTCGGGTTCGGCGTGGGAGCCTTGAACGCGCCGTAGCGCCGCCAGGTCTCGATGGATACGGCGACGAACTCCTCCTCGGTCACGCGTCCCTCGCGGTCCTTGTCGTAGACGAGGTAGCGCGGCTTGTCGACGCCGAGGCTCTGCTGGGCCTCGCGGAAGGAGATCCAACCGTTGCCGTCGTAATCGGCGATCGTGAAGTACTGGGCAGCGAGCTGGCGCTGGGCCTTCTCCGCCTCGGCGCGGTCGGAGGCCTTCTTGTCGTCCTGGCCCCCGGCCGGCGTCTTGTCGCGTCCGCGCCCCTGCAGGGCGAGGCCGAGCGCGGGCAGCGAGAAGGCGAGGAGGGCAGTCAGCAGTGCAGTGGAGGTCTTCATGGCGTCGGGTTCAGCATCGACCCGGCCCCCCCGGCCGCTCCAGGGGGACTCCGAGCCTTTTGGTCGAGTCCCGTCCCTCGGGCCCCTCGCGGGGGCCGAAGAGCACTCAGGCCTCCGCCAGCTCGAGCACCGAGGCGCTGACGCGCTCGACGTCGGCCGCGGAGAGGAACGGGTGGACGGGCAGGCAGAGCACCTCGCGGGCCAGGCCTTCCGCAGCGGGGAAGTCCCCTTCGCGGTAGCCCCAGTCGGCGGCGGCGCGCTGGAAGTGAACCGGGCTCGGGTAGTGGAGTGCCGCGAAGATCTTGCGGGCCAGGAGCCCCTCGAGCACGCGGTCGCGCGGGACGTCGCCCTGGATGCGCACGGCGTACTGGTGGTACGCGTGGATCGAGTTCGGGCGCACCGCGAGCGGCTGGACGGCGTTCGAGCCGGCGAAGGCCGCGTCGTAGGCGGCGGCCGTCTTGCGGCGGCGCGCGTTCCATCCATCGAGGTGGGGGAGCTTCACGTTCAGCACGGCGGCCTGCATCGCCTGCAGGCGCGAGTTCGTCCCGACCTCGTCGTGCACGTACTTGGCCGTCGAGCCGTGGTCGCGCAGGCGCTGCAGCGCGCCGAGGATGCACTCGTCGTTGCAGAGGACGGCGCCGCCCTCGCCGGCCGCGCCGAGGTTCTTGGTCGGGTAGAACGAGAACGCGGCGGCGTTGCCGATCTCGCCGGCGCGTACGCCGTCGCGCTCGGCGCCGTGGGCCTGCGCGGCGTCCTCGAAGAGGACGAGGTCGCGCTCGTCGGCGAGCTTGCGGAAGCCCTTGACGTCGACCAGCTGTCCGTACAGGTGCACCGGCAGCAGGAACTTCGTGGTGTCGTCGATGGCCTCGCGGGCCTTCTCGAGGTCGAGCAGGCCGGTGTCGGGCTCGACGTCGCAGAGCTGCGGCTTGGCGCCGCTCCAGGCGACGGCGCCCGCGCTCGCGAAGAACGTGAACGGGCTCGTGAGCACGCCCTGCCCGGGCTGCAGGCCGAGGGCCTTGAGCCCGAGGACGAGGGCGTCCGTGCCGGAGGCGACGCCGACGCCGAACTTCGCGCGCTGGTAGGCGGCGAAGTCCTCTTCGAGGCGCTTGACCTCCGGGCCGAGGACGTACGCGTTGCTCGCGAGCACGCGCTCGATGGCCTCCATCAGGGCCCCGCCGAGCTCCGCGCGCTCGGCGGTCAGGTCGACGGGCGGGATCGGTTGGATGTCGGTCGTCGTCACGGTCACTTGTAGGTCTTCATCTCGCCGGAGGCGTAGAGGGCCCAGTACTCGCTGAGCGCCTTCTTGACCTTCCCGGAGAGCAGGTACAGCCCCAGGATGTTCGGGATGCACATCGCCATGATCATGGTGTCACCGAAGGCGAGCATGTTCGTGGCAGAGAGCACCGAGCCCAGGAACGTGAAGGAGAGGAAGAACAGCTTGAACACGAGATTCGTCTTCTCGCCGAACAGGTACGACCAGCAGCGCTCGCCGTAATAGAACCAGGAGATCAGCGTCGAGAACGCGAAGAGCGCGACGGCGACGTTGAGGATGTAGGGGAAGAAGGAGATCTCCTCACCCATGGCCGCCGACGTCAGCGCGGCGCCCTTGTTCTCGTTGATGAATGCGGCGTGCTCGGGGAACTGCGTCGTGTCGTAGGCGCCCGTGATGACGATGACAAGGGCCGTCATCGTGCAAACCACGACCGTGTCGATGAAGGGTTCGAGGAGGGCCACGATGCCTTCACGGACGGGATAGTCGGTCTTCGCCGCCGAGTGGGCGATGGCCGCGGAGCCGACGCCGGCCTCGTTGGAGAAAGCCGCGCGCTGGAAGCCGACGACGAGCACGCCGATGAAGCCGCCGTAGGCAGCGTCCGGACTGAACGCCCCGCTCATGATCGAGCTGAACGCGGCCGGGATCTCGGAGAAGTTCTTGAGCAAGATGAAGAGCGCCGCGGCGACGTACAGGCCGCACATGCTCGGGACGATCTTCTCCGCGACCTGCGCGATGCGCTTGATGCCGCCGAGGATCACGAGGCCGGCGACGGCGGTCATGATCAACCCGTAGGCCCAGCCGTTGTCGGCGAGCCACGGCACCGTCTCGCCGATCGCGCCGAGTGACTGGTTGACCTGGAAGCTGTTGCCGCCGGCGATCGAGCCGCCGATACAGAGGATGGCGAAGAGCACGGCGAGCGGCTTGCCGAGCGCGCCGAGGCCCATCTCGCCGAGGCCGTTCGAGAGGTAGTACATCGCGCCGCCCATCACGCCGCCGTCGGGGCGCTCCTGGCGGTACATCTGACCAAGCGAGCACTCGACGAACTTCGAGCTCATGCCGAGCACGCCCGCGGCGACCATCCAGAACGTCGCGCCAGGGCCGCCGAGACTGACCGCGATGGCGACGCCCGCGATGTTGCCGAGGCCGACCGTCGCCGAGAGCGCGGTGGTCAGCGCCTGGAAGTGGCTCACTTCGCCGGCGCCGCGCGCGTCGGGGTCGGTGAAGCGCCCGCGAACCACGTCGATGGCGTGCTTGAAGCCGCGCAGGTTGATGAAGCCCATGCGGAAGGTGAAGAACACCGCTCCGAGCACGAGCCAGATGACCGCGAACGGGACCTCGCGCGGTGAGCCGTCCGGGGACTCACCGAACGGGACCATGTAGAACACGACGTCGGAGACGTAGCCGTTCAGCGTGCCGAAGACGTCGTCCAGCGTCTGCTGCCACGCGGGCAGTTCGCTGGCGGCGCCGTCCTGCGCGGCGGCGAGCGCCGGGTGACCGACCGGCCCCGCGACGGGGCCGGGGCTCGCGATGGCCGGGGTCGCCGTGAAGGCGACGCCGAGGCAGAAAATCGTCAGCAGGCTGAGAACCAGGCGCCTGGTCGTTCGCATGGGGTTCCTCGTCATGTGGCTCGTGGGGGGCGGAATCGTGCCAAGCCCGTGAGGAACTTGCAAACACTGCCTCCGCGCGCGACCGGGCGCGCACCCGAGCCACCACGAGACTACGCTTGCGGCCCCCCGAACCACCGAATCACTCCATCGCCATGAAGATCTCAGCACTGCTCGCCGTCGCATCACTCCCCGTCTCACTCGCGTTCGGCGCGCCGGCTACGCCGTCTGCGCCTCAAGACGTCTGGACGCAGGAGGAGCTCGAAGCGGTGACCGCCGAGATCCAGAAGGACGTCGAGTCGATCCGCGGTCAGGAGTTCAAGCGACCGGTCAACGTCAAGATCACGGACAAGGCGGGCTTCCTCGGCTACGCGAAGACGCGCATGGACGAGATGTCGCGTCCGGGGCAGATGAGCATCGAGGGCGACATCGGCAAGCTGCTCGGACTGGTGCCCGCGGAGATGGACTTGGAGCAGGCCGTGTTCGACCTGCTCGAGGGTCAGGTCGGCGGCTTCTACGACCCGGCCAGCGACACGTTCTATCTGATGGAGAGCTTCACCGGCGGCGTCGCGAAGGTGATCCTCGCGCACGAGCTGACCCACGCACTCGACGATCAGCTGTACGACCTCGACGACGACTTCGTGCGCCTGAAGAACGACCGCGACGCGTCCGCGGCCTACCAGTCGATCGTCGAGGGCAGCGGCACGGCGGCGATGTCGTCATGGATGATGGCGCACGCAGGTGAGCTCACCCAGGAAGAGCTGATGGCAGCGGCGACGATGGGCACCGATGAGCTGGCCGAGGCGCCTGAGATGCTCTGGAAGCCGCTGCTCGCGTCCTACACCCAGGGCCAGGCGTTCCTGAACTACGGCTACAAGCTGTGGAAGAAGGAGGGCAAGACGATGACCGACGTTATCGCCGCGGCCTTCGCGAATCCGCCGACCTCGACCGAGCAGATCCTGCACCCGAAGAAGTACTGGGACGCCGAGGCGAAGGACGTGCCGAAGCCCGTGACGATCGCCACGCCGTCACGCGAAGGCTGGAACGTGCTCGACCGCGGAACCCTGGGCGAGCTGAACGTCGCGCTGTTCACGGCCGAGCC
>CAYGST010000119.1:0-10735 GCA_964352415.1 uncultured Planctomycetaceae bacterium
CCGCTCACCCCCCACAGGATCCGCGACGCCCAGGAGCGCGCGACCGTCCCCCGCCCCGCGCCCGACCACACCATGAACACCGAACGCGTCACCGAGCTGATCCGCGAGCTCCTGATCGAACTCGGCGAGGATCCGAACCGCGAGGGTCTCCTGAAGACACCCGAGCGGGTCGCCAAGTCGATGGACTTCCTGACCTCCGGATACCGCTCCGACCTCGATGCAATCATCAACGGCGCGGTGTTCCAGGCCGAGTCGAACAGCATGATCATCGCGCGCGACATCGAGGTCTATTCGATGTGCGAGCACCACATGCTGCCGTTCTTCGGACGCTGCCACGTGGGCTACATCGCGACGGACAAGGTGCTCGGCCTCTCGAAGCTGGCGCGCATCGTGGACCACCACGCGCGCCGCCTGCAGATTCAGGAGCGGCTGACCTCGGACATCGCCAGCGACATCCAGGACGCCGTCGGCGCCGAGGGCGTCGGCGTCGTGATGGAGTGCAAGCATCTCTGCATGATGATGCGCGGCGTGGAGAAGCAGAACTCGCTGATGTCGACCTCCTCGGTCCTCGGGAGCTTCCGCGAGGATCTCGCCACGCGGACCGAATTCCAGGACCTCCTGCGGCGCCAGGTGCACGGGCACTGAGCCGGCCAGAGGGCTCCTGAGATCACGCGCCGCAGGCCTTCGCAACTTCGTAAGGAAACGCCCCTTCGGGCGGCGCCGAATTCCCGAGCGGACGCCAGTTCGACAAGGCTCGAGGACGACCTAAGAGGGGTCACTTGAGCGGGATTCGATCCCGCCGGTAGGGCTCAGACGCTATTCTGCCGCCCAGGTCCGGAGGGCCGACGACCGACCGCTCCGGAAGGCGATGAACGCCCCCCACGACTGGCCCGAGCACGGCCCATCGATGAAAAGAACCCAGCGCCAGGTCCGCCGCACGCGGGCCGCCCTTCCGATCGGCCTCCTCGCGCTCGCGGCGCTCGCCGCCTGCGCCCCCGGGGAGGTCGTCGAGATCACCGAGCGTCGACAGGTGCGGGACGTCCCGCGCGGGCTCCAGGGCCCCGTCTCCTCCGCCGCCCGCTTCGGCGGGGGCATGGGGGTGCCGGCCAGCAACCCGTCGCCGGGCGAGACGCCCTTCCGCTTCGTCCTGCCCGACGGCTGGGAGGAGCTCGAGCCGACCTCGATGCGTCTCCTGAACCTGCGCCCCGCCGGCGATCCGTCGACGGATTGCGCGCTGACGGTGCTCGGCGGCGACGGCGGCGGCCTGACCGCCAACATCAACCGCTGGCGCGACCAGATCGGGCTGCAGCCGATCACCGACGCGGAGGCCGCGCGCCTGCCGAAGACGGTGCTGCTGGGCCAGCAGGCGACGATCGTCGACCTGCGCGGCGACTACAAGGGCATGGGCGACGAGGCCAAGGCGGACTTCGGTCTGCTCGGGCTGGTGCTCATGACCGAGCAGTTCACGCTGTTCCTGAAGATGACCGGGCCCGCGGAGGTCGTGCAGGCGGAGCGACCGAACTTCGAGCGCTTCTACGCCTCGCTGTCGGCCGTGTTCCCGGGCGAGGAGGACCCGCACGCGCAGCACGCGGGCGGCGGCGCCCCCGCAGGCGGCGGCGACCACCAGCACAGCGGCCCGGGGCTCGACTACTCGCTGCCGGACGGCTGGCGCGCGCAACCCCCGAAGGGCATGCGCGTCGTCAACCTGGAAGTCGGCAACGTCGAGTGCTACGTGATCGAACTCGCCGGCGAGGCTGGCGGGCTCGCGATGAACCTGAACCGCTGGCGCAACGAAGTCGGACTCTCCCCCCTCGATCAGGCGGGAATCGCCCAGCTCGAGCGCATCCCGGCGATGGGCCAGAGCACGCCGCTGCTCGAAGTCACCGGAACCTACCAGGGCATGAGCGGACCGACCGGCGAGGACAGCCGCGTGCTCGGCGTGCCCATCATCCGCGCGACGAAGAGCCTCTTCGTCAAGATGGTCGGACCGGACACCGAGGTCCTCGCGCAGCGCGCGAGCTTCCTCGACTTCGTCGCCTCGCTGCACGAACACTGAGGCACGCACGTACACCATGAAGAAGGAATCCCCCCTCGGCGGCAAGCTGATCCAGCTGCTCGGCTCCTACGGGCTCGCCTGCCTCTGCCTGATCTTCCTGTTCGTGCTGACGCTCTTCGGGACGCTGCACCAGGTCGATCACGGCCTCTACGACGCGAAGCAGAAGTACTTCAACTCCTGGTTCCTGTGGACGGAAGTCGGCGGCGCGTCCATTCCGTACTTCCCGGCCGGCGTCCTCAGCATGGGGCTCCTGACGATCAATCTGATCGTCGGCGGCCTGCTGCGCATCACCTGGAGCGCGCGCAACGCCGGCGTGATCATCATTCACTTCGGGATCATCTTCATGCTGCTCGCCGGGCTCGTGAAGCTGACGCGCTCGGACGAAGGACACCTCACGTTGATGGAGGGCGGCAGCTCGGACCACTTCCAGAGCTACACGCTCTGGGAGGTCGCCGCGTGGGAGGTCACCGGCGGCGAGGTCGGCGAGGAGCTCCTGATCCCCGACGAGCACATCACGGACCTGACCGGCACGAACCGGCGCACGTTCACCAGCCCCGACCTGCCGTTCGACCTCACCCTGCAGGGCTTCGTGCAGAACTGTGACATCCTCCCGAAGGGCCCCCAGTGGGAGGCCACGGGCGAGGTGATCGACGGCTACGGGGTCCTCGCCCTGCCGGCCGAGAAGGAGTCCGAGCGCGACCTCGCGGGGATCCACGCCGAGGTGCTGATCGACGGCCGCAGCGAGCGCGCGATCCTGTACGGCGCGCAGCGCGCGCCCTGGGTCTTCAACGCGGGCGGCAAGCGCTGGGCCATCGACATGCGCCACGCGCGCTACCCGATGCCCTACGGCATCACGCTCAAGAAGTTCCAGAAGGAGGACCACCCCGGCATCTCGATGGCCAAGTCCTTCCGCAGCTGGGTCAAGCGCGCCGACGAGAGCGGCGAAGAGGAGATCCTGATCCAGATGAACGAGCCGCTGCGCGAAGGCGGGCTCGTGCTGTTCCAGTCGTCCTGGGGCCCCGAGGGCGCCGGGCCGGACGGACCCTTCTTCTCGGTCTTCTCGGTCGTCCGCAACCCCTCGGACAAGTGGCCCGAATACAGCATGTGGGTGATCACCCTCGGTCTGGTGATCACCTTCACGCGTACCCTCCTGCGATTCGTCCGCAAGCAGAACGCGGGTCGACACAAGCTCGCTCAGGATCCGTCATGAACGCACGTCTCTGGTTCGCCCTCCTCACGCTCCTCCTCCTGCCGCTCGGCGCGCGCGCCGAAGCGACGCAGCACGGTCACGGCCAGGGGCGCACGGCCCCCTGGAGCCCCGAAGTCGTCGAGCTGTTCGCGACCTTGCCCGTCCAGGACGGCGGTCGCGTCAAGCCGATGGACAAGGTCGCGGGGCTCAACCTCCTGACGTTCAACGGCAAGCGCAAGCTGAAGCTGCCGAACGGAGAGACCCTCGGCCCGTCGGAGTGGCTGCTCGACTGCCTGTTCTTCCCGGACCAGGCACGCACCTACGAGCACTTCCGGATCCAGAACGACGCGGTGCTCACCGCGATCGGCATGCAGGTGCTCGAGGGCAAGAAGAAGAGCGACCGCTACAGCTTCGACCAGCTCGCGCCCTCGCGCGACCGGCTCGAGCAGGAGGCCTCGCGCGTCAGCCAGATCGAGAACTCCGAGCGCTCCCCCACTCAGAAGCAGACGCTCAAGCTCGCCCACGACCTGTTCAAGTTCGAGACGCTCGCCGGCTTCATCGAGCCGATGCGCTGGAAGTACAAGACGGACGGCGCCGCGCTGCTCGAGGAGCTCTACGACGGGCGCGAGCTCTCGACGCTCTCCGAGGTCCTCGGCGAGTCGGGGCGCCTCTACCAGCTCGCTCAAGAGCTGAACGGCACCGGCAATCCGAACCTGGGCGCGCTGCAGCAGCTCTTCTCGCAGCTGGACTCGGTGCTCGCGGTCAGCAGCCAGTCGTTCGCGTTCGTCCCCCCGCCCGAGGGCGCGGAGCGACCGGAGGAGTGGTGGAAGCTCTCCGACATCGTCATGGCGACCTTCGACCGGGACGGCGAAGCCCCCGAGCACACCGCGCTGGTCGCCTCCTTCGAGCGCCTCGAGGCCGCGAAGAACGACCCCGCCGCGTTCGAGAGCGAGCTGCGCGGGCTGCACGGCGAGGTCATCGGAATGGCCGACGCGCGCGGCGAGTACGACACCATCGGAATGGAGGTCGCGCTCTACCGCTACGACCTGTTCACGAACTCCCTCGTGTTCTTCCTGCTGGGCTTCCTGCTGCTCGGCGCGACCTGGCTGCTGCCGAAGAACGTGTGGCTGACTCGCGGCGTCTGGACGACCGTCTCGATCGGGCTCCTGCTCCTCGTCATCGGCATCGTGATGCGCTGCATCATTCGCTCGCGCCCGCCGGTCGTGTCGCTGTACGACACGGTGCTGTTCATCACCGGCGTCAGCGTGCTCGTCGCCCTCGTCGCCGAGCGCATCACGCACATGCGCATCGGTCTCGCCGTGGCCACCATCCTCGGTGTCGGCGGCATGTTCCTCGCGGGCCGCTACGAGCTCACCGAGATCCGCTCGTCGGGCGACACGATGTCGTCGGTCGTCGCCGTCCTCGACACGAACTACTACCTCGCGATCCACGTGACCACGGTCACGATGGGCTACGCGGGCGGTCTGCTGGCCGCGGCCATCGCGCACTTCTGGATCTTCGGACAGCTCCTGGGGATCCGGCGCGGCGACACGGCCTTCTACAAGACGATCACCCGCATGATCTACGGGACCGTCTGCTTCAGCCTGCTGTTCGCGATCTTCGGCACGATCATGGGCGGCGTCTGGGCCAACGACTCCTGGGGCCGCTTCTGGGGCTGGGATCCGAAGGAGAACGGCGCGCTGCTGATCTGCATCTGGTCGCTCCTGATCCTGCACGCGCGCATGGGCGGCTACATCCGTGATCGCGGCATTGCCGTCATGGCCGTCCTGCTCGGCGTCGTCGTCTCCGCATCCTGGTGGGGCGTCAACCAGCTCTCGGTCGGCCTGCACTCCTACGGCTTCACGGACGGGGTCATTCGCGCGCTGCTGATCTACTGGGGCATCGCGGGACTCGTGTGCTTCACGACGCTGCTCGAGGGCTGGATGAAGACGCGCCCGAGCGACCCCACGGGGGGCGCGACGGCCTGAGTCCGTCCTGGACCCGGCCCCGCGAGCGGCGCCCGCCTCCTTCACGGAGGCGGGCGCCGCTCGGCGTTCCACGGGCGGCCACCGTCTCGATCCTGTGCTAGGCTTGTGGCGCCGGATGTCCGCACAGGGCGTCGACACCGGAACCGACCTCGCAGTTTGCACGGCCCCCCACGCCTACCGTGTCCAAGAGCACCGCTCCCAATCGCTGGAGCCACCTCCCGTCCGCCATCGCCATCGGTGCGCTGCTCGCCGCCGCCTTGGAGCTGGGACGCACGATCGTGGCGCTGGTCGGCAACGACTTCGTGGTCCCGCCCGACTCGGAGAGCCTCGCGCAGGACATCTTCGTCGCCTGGCGCCGCTCCGTGCCGCTCTACCTCGCGCTCGGCGCCGTCGCCGGGCTGTGGATCTGGGCCTGGCTGGGGCGCTTCCGCGGCTCGTGGGTCGTCGGACTCGGCGGCGTCGTCGCCGGGCTCTTTGTCGAGCCTCCGCGCGAGCTCCTCGAGTTCGTTCGCGGCGACGCGCTCGACCTCACGTCGACGCAGATCGCTGGCGTCGCTGCGCTCGTCCTCGCCGCGCTCGTCGGCGTCCTCGGCTCGGCCCCGCGCGCGCCGCGACGCATCGGGCTCGCGCTGCTCGCGCTGATCGGGCTGACGCTCACGCTCCTGCCCAGCGGCGTCCGCCAGGCCCTGCGCTGGAACCCGGGCACCCTCGTGACCTCGGTCGTCTGCCGCGAGCTGATCCTCGAGCAGCCCGACTGGAACGTGACGCTGCAGCACCCCCAGCAGGCGCCCTACGCCGGAATCCTCACGCCCTCCCGCGACTACCGCGTGGACGGCGGCGAGCTGCCGACGATCCTGATGCCTCCTCCCTGTGAGATCGAGTTCACGGTCGACGAGGAGTACGGGCCGCTGCGCCTCAACATCGCGGCCGCGGTCGACGCGACGATCGACTTGCCGCAGAAGAAGCGGCCGGGGGCGAAGTCCGACTACCTGCAGGAGGACTTCGACTTCGTGTTCACCATCCGGCGCAACGACAAGATCGTCGCGCGCTGGCACGACCGCGGCCATCGCTCCAAGCCGACGCGCGCGGACACGGGACAGCGCACCTGGTTGCGGCCCGACCCGGGCACGAACCTGGTGTTCCAGCCGGGGGACAAGCTCACCCTGAGCACCTCGATCAAGGGCGTCGATCCCAAGGTGCTGAAGCAGTACAAGCCGTATGCCATCGGCTTCGGAGAGGCCACGCTCGAGAAGACGGTCAAGCGCAAACGGCAGTTCGCGAGCCCGGACCGGCCGAACCTCGTGCTCATCCTCCAGGACACTCTGCGCGCCGATCGGTGCTCCACCTACGGGTACGACAAACTCACGACACCGACCCTCACGCGGCTCGCGGAGCGCGGCGTGCGCTACACGACCGCTCACTCGGCGGCGAGCTGGACGTGGCCCTCCACGGCGTCGATCCTGACGGGATTGCAGCCGGAGGCGCACGGCGTGACCGACGACGGCGCGTGCTACCTCGTCGGTCGCAACCGAACGGTGGCAGAGGCGCTGCAGGACCAGGGCTTCGTGACGCGCGCCTTCACCTGCAACCCCCTGGTCAGCGTCGAGAAGAACTTCGACCAGGGTTTCGAGCAGTTCACCGCCAACCCGAAGTCGTTCGTCAAGACGGACAAGGTGCTCGGACCCGTGCGGCGGTGGCTCGAGGACAACAGCCGTTCGCGGTTCTTCCTCTACCTGCACCTCGTCGATCCGCACATGCCCTACTTCCCCACGGGCGACACCCTCGAGCGCTTCGGGCGGAGTGAGCCGGAAGGCTTCCCCGGGATGAAGCAGGCGCACCACGAGTACAAGCGCATGTCGCTGATCGGTGGCGGACGCGGCGAGGACGGAGTCCCGCAGCCGGCGAGCTTCCCCGAAGGCCACATCGAGTTCATGTCGGGCCTCTACGACGCGAGCGTGGCCACGAGCGACGCCTACCTCGCGCAGATCCTCGAGATCCTCGACGACCTCGACCTCACCGACGACACCGTCATCGCGTTCACGTCGGACCACGGCGAAGCATGGATGGAGCACGGCAACCTCGTGCACGGCCACACCGTCCACCGTGAGCTCGTCCAGGTGCCGCTGGTCATCGCCGGCCCCGGCATCCCAGAGGGTGTCGTCAGCGAGACGCCCGTCGCGAACCGTCACCTCGCCAGCACGCTCGCGGCGATCGGCGGCGCTGCGCTCGATAGCGTCCCGGACCCGCTCAACCTCGCGATCCCGGACGCGGTCGAGGAGCGCGCCATCTTCACGGCCACGACGCACGGCTCGTGGAACTGGCGCCGCGGGCGTCAGCCGATCTACGGCATTCGGGAGGGACGCTGGGGGCTGCACTACGCGCCGCGCGGCAGCGACTACAAGGTGCCGGAGAAGAAGGCCGAACCCGGTGGACAGGTCCGCCTGTACGACCTCGAAGCCGACCCCTGGGAGCATAACGATGTCTCGCAGGAGCACCCGGAGGTCGCCGAGCGGCTGCGAATGAAGCTCCTCGACAACCTCGCCGCGCAGCTCGAGCTGCGCCAGGGCGGCGTCGACCTCGGCGCCGGAGCGGCGACGCTCGACATGCTCAACGACATCGGCTACACGATCGGCAAGGAAGTCGACGAGGACGAGGGCGACTGAACCCGGGCGCCGCGCGCCTCAGCTCGAGCAGCTGACCTGGATCGCCTTCTGTGCGCCGACCGGCGGTGCGGCCAGCGCTTCGTGAGCGGGGTGCTCGTCACAGGGCGCAGCCAGCACCTCGAGCAGGCCTTCGAGGCGCGCGCTCTGACGCGCGACGTCCGGCTCCTCGATGATCTCCTGTACGAGGTAGTTGCGCAGGACGAACTTCGGGTTGACCGCCAGCATCGCGGCGCGGTAGCGCGGCCACCAGGCGCGGAAGGCCTCGGACTCCCCCACGAAGGCGAGCAGCTCAGTGGGCGCGTCCTCGAGCTCGGCCCGCGAGAGCGTCCGCCAGAAGAGCGTGTGGTCGAGCGCGCCACGCTCGAGGACATCGAGGGCCCCTTGCACCAGCGTGGGCAGCTCCGCCGCGTCCGCGCTGAGCCCGAGCTTTGCCGCCATCCGGCCTCCGTAGGCCTCGCCGAAGCTCGCGGCGAAGACCGCCTGCACGCGCTCCTGCAGCGCCTGTAGCTTGACCTCCGGAACGAGCGGTGCCACGGCCTCCGCGAAGCGCTGCAGATTCCAGAGCATGACCTGCGGCTGGCGCGCATACGCGTAGCGCCCGTCGACGTCCGTGCAGTTGCAGACGAAGTCGGACTGGAAGTCGTCCATGAAGGCGTAGGGCCCGAAGTCGATCGTCTCGCCGAGGATCGACGTGTTGTCCGTGTTCATCACGCCGTGGCAGAAGCCGACGGCCATCCACTGCGCGACGAGACGCGCGTTGCGCGCCGTGACCTCCTCGAGGAACAGCTCGGCGCGCCGGCCGCGGCCGCTGAGCTCCGGGTACCAACGCCCGAGCGCGTAGCCGAACAGCCGCCGCGAGAGGTCGCTGCGCCCCGCGGCGTGGAAGTGCTCGAAGGTCCCGAGGCGCACGTGGCAGCGCGCGAGCCGCACGAGCAGCGCGCCGGTCTCGGTCTCCTCGCGCTCGATGGGCTCGTCACTGCGGAAGATCGCCAGCGCTCGCGTCGACGGGATGCCGAGCCCAGCCATGGCTTCCCCCGCGACGTACTCGCGCAGCGTCGAGCGCAGCACGGCGCGGCCATCGCCCATGCGCGAGAACGGCGTTCGGCCCGAGCCCTTGAGCTGCAGGTCCCAGGTCTCCCCACGCGAGTTGCGCACCTCACCGAGCAGGTGCGCGCGGCCGTCGCCGAGCTGCCCCGCCCACACCCCGAACTGATGGCCGGAGTAGACCATCGCGATCGGCTGCGCGCCGGGCAGCAGCTCGCCCCCGGCGAACCACGCCGCCGCTCGCGTAGCGTCGACGCTCTCCGGGTCGAGGTCGATCAGCGCGCAGCCCGCACGCGAGAGGTGCAGCAGCTCGGCGCCGCGCAGACCCTGCGGGCGCATGTCGCAGGAGAAGTCCGGCCCGAGACCGGCGTAGCCGTGGACGAGCGGCAGGGCGTCGAGACGAGCGAGGGGCATCGCGGGAGTGTGCCCGCGATGCCCCTCGCTGTCGAGCCGGCGCGCCGCCGGGCCTCGAATTCCGTCCGCGCTTCGCTCTACTCGAAGTCCTTCGCGAAGGCGCCGTAGCCCTCTTTCGCGAGGTCCTCGGCCGGGATGAAGCGCAGCGACGCCGAGTTGATGCAGTAGCGCAGGCCGGTCGGCTTGGGGCCGTCCTCGAACACGTGACCGAGGTGCGAGTCGCCGTACTTGCTGCGCAGCTCGCTGCGCGCGTAGCCGAGCTTGTAGTCCGTACCCGTCTGCAGCACGCCGGGGCGCACCGTGTCGTAGAAGCTCGGCCAGCCGGTGCCGGACTTGAACTTCTGCTTCGAGCTGAAAAGCGGCTCGCCGGAGACGATGTCGACGTAGAGGCCGGCCTGCTTGTTGTCCCAGTACTCGTTCTTGAACGCGCGCTCGGTGCCGTCCTCCTGCGTCACCTTGTACTGCAGCGGCGTAAGCGTCTCGCGCAGGACGTCGTCGCTCGGCTTCTCGAAGCCCTCCCAGGTGGTGCCTTCGAACTTCACCTCGCGGTCCGCGCCCCAGGTCTTGTCGAGGAAGCGATCGCGGCCCGAGCCGGTGCGGTAGCGCTTGTAGTTGCTCGGGCTCTTGTCGTAGTAGTCCTGGTGGTACTCCTCGGCCTCGTAGAACAGCTCGAAGGGCGTGATCGCGACGACCACCGGTCCGTCGAGGCGGCCGCTCGCGTCGAGCGCCGCCTTCGAGGCCTCGGCCACCTTCTTCTGCTCGGCGTCGTGGAAGAAGATCTCGGGGCGGTACTGCGAGCCGCGATCGACGAACTGACCGCCGAGGTCGGTCGGGTCGACCTGGCGCCAGAAGACCTCGAGCAGCGTCGCGTAGTCGACGCGGCTCGGGTCGTAGTGGATCTGCACGGCCTCGGTGTGCCCGGTCGTCCCGGTGCAGACCTGCTTGTAGGTCGGGAAGTCGGTCGAGCCGCCGGTGTAGCCGGAGACGACCGCGCTGACGCCGGGGAGCTCCTCGAACGGCAGCTCCATGCACCAGAAGCAGCCGCCGGCGAAGGTCGCGACGGCCTTCGTGATCGGGGCCGTCTCGCCGTCCTGCGGAGCGTTCGTGACGTCGTCCAGGGTGGCGATCTGGCCGCTCGGGGCGCCGCCCTGGGACTCGACGGAGGAGCGGACCTCGCTACCGGTGTCGCCGGTGTCGCCGGTGCTGCAGGCCGCGAGGAGCGTGGAGAGGAGCAGGAGTCGGGTCTTCATGGCGTCTTGGGCTCGGGTTGGGCACCCGTCTACGGGGCTGATCGATGCTGTGACCGGCTCACGTTCGTTCGGCCCAGAGCCTACCCTGGATCCGCCCGCGCTCCGCAATCCCCCTCCGCATGCACCGCCTC
>CAYGST010000120.1:0-10726 GCA_964352415.1 uncultured Planctomycetaceae bacterium
GTCTGCAACGGCGTCGACGACAACTGCGACGGCGTCGTCGACGAGGACGCCTGCGTGGCCTGCGAGGACGAGGTCTCGCTCCAGCAGGTGGCCTTCGCGACCCTGGCCACCCACCACCCGCCCTGCAACGGCAGCTCCGAGCGCCGCGGCCCCAACTGCAACGCCGCCATCAACCGCTTCTGCGGCGCCAGAGCGTGCCCCAGCACCGGCGTCGCGCGCGACCACGTCGGCGCCGTGCTCCGCGGCGGCTTCGAGCAGGACGGCGTCCGGACCCTGGCCGGCCTCGATCGCGAAGACCTCGAAGCCGGCTGCCTGCACGCGCTGGGCCTCGCGCCCGGCGCGCATGCAGAACGCGACCGCGCTGCCGGGCAATTCAGCGAGGTCGCGCGCGATGGCGAGGCAGCGCACGACGTGCCCCGTGCCGATCTCTGGCAGGTCGCCGCCGTCGCAGCGCAGCAGCACGCGGCGACGAATCATGCGAGCAGCCAGTCCCAGGTCACCGGCTCCCACGCGCCCAGCGGGCGGCGCGCGACGGCGCGTCCGACGACGTCGGCGTAGCTCGAGGGCTCGATCCCGCGCGGGCTCGCGCCCGGACGCAGGCAGCGCACGTTGTCCGTGGTCAGGGGCTCGCCCGCGGCGATGTCGCGCACGGCGAAGAGGCACTTGAAGGCGAAGTCGCGCACGTAGCGCTCGCCGTCCAGCGTGCGCTTGCGGGCCGAGCCGACGAGCTCCGCGTCGACCTCGAAGCGCTCGCTGGCGTTGTAGCGATCGCGGATCGCGTTCGCGCGCTGGACCATCGCGGCGAGCTCATCGGGCTCGGTGGCGAAGCCGTGGTCGGGGCCGGGGAGGGCGCGGTCCAGCGTGATGTGCACCTCGAACAGGTCGGCGCCGCGCATGGCGGCGGCCTCGGGCACGCGGCACGCGTCGATGGCTCCGCTCTCGTCCGCGAAGCCGTTGTCGGAGAAGCCCGTGGGCGCGTCGAACGCGGCGCGCAGCGTGTCCATCGCGGCGAGGTTCGCCGCGGCGTACGGCGCGGGGTACTGCGTGACGCAGTGCATGAGAGCGACGGGCGCGCCACCGGCGCGCAGCGTTTCGACCGCGCGCTCCACCTCGGCCAGCGTCGCCGCGCCGGTCGAGAGCACGACGGGCAGGCCCGCCGCGGCGACCTCGGCGAGGAAGGGGACGTTCGTCAATTCGTAGGAGGAGACCTTGAGCGCGGGCGCGCCCGCCTCGACCAGCATGCCGATGGCCTCGCGCCCGATCGGAGCCGAGAAGAACTCCAAGCCGCGCAGCGCGCAGTGCCGCGCGAGCTCGTGCGTCCACTCCGCGGACATCTCGAGCGAGCGGTGCAGCTCCATGATCGGGATGTCCTTACCCATCAGGCGGTACTCGCCGGCCTTACCGCCGCCGACATAGACCTCATCGGCGCGGAACGTCTGGAACTTCGCCGCGCTGCAGCCCGCGTCGGCGGAAGCGTCGATCAAGGCGCGCGCGAGGTCGAGGTCCTGGTTGTGGTTGAGGCCGATCTCCGCGATGAAGAACAGGGGCTCGCCGGGGCCGAGCGTGCGCTCGCCGACGCGGACGCTGTCGGCGCCGCTCACCACGCCGTGAAGCCTCCGTCGACGACGAGGTTGTGTCCGGTGACGTAGGCCGCGGCGTCGCTCACGAGGAAGCCGACCGCGCCTTGAAGGTCCTCGGGAGCCGCCATGCGGCCCATGGGCGTGCGCCGCTCGTAGTTCGCGACGAACTCGGGGTCCTGCCCAGCGAACACGCCGCCCGGGGAGATCGAGTTGACGCGTACGCGGTGCTCGGCGAGGTGCACGGCGTAGTAGCGCGTCATCTGCACGACGCCGGCCTTCGTCGCGCCGTAGATCTCTGCGCTGTTGCGGCCCGAGTCGCCGTAGACACGCGGGTCGGGGGCGACGAGTCCGTAGACCGAGGCCACGTTGACGATCGCACCGCCGCGGCCGCGCATCGGCCGGCTGAAGGCTTGAATGCCGTTGAAGACGCCGCCGAGGTTCAGGTCGACGACGCCGGAGAACTCCTCCGCGGTGCGCTCGTCGAACGGCGTGAAGACGCCCTTGCCAGCGTTGTTCACGGCGATGTCGATCGGACCGAGGGTCTCGCAGATGGCGTCGCGCGTGCGCTCGACCTCGCTGCGCTTCGTCATGTCGCAGGCGAACGCAGCGCACCTGCCTTCGAGGCCCGCGTCCCCGGCGAGCGCCTCGCAGCGCTCTCCGTCGAGGTCGAGCAGCGCCACCTTCGCGCCGAGCTCGGCGAGCCCGCGCGCGATCGCGCTGCCGAGCTGCCCGGCGGCGCCGGTCACGACCGCGACGCGATCGTCGAGCCGCAAGCGGCTCGTGAGGGAGGCGTTGGCCGCAGCCATGTCAGGCCGCGTACCAGGAGAGCACGCGCTGGACGGCGCGGATCACGTCGTCGACGTCGTCGCCCGAGAGGCCGGGGCCGAGCGGGAGCGAGAGCGTGCGCTCGGAGATCGACTCGGCGGCGGGGAAGCGCGCGCCGCCGGTGAACTGCTGATAGAAGCGGTGGGTCGTCAGCGCCATGTAGTGCACGCCGGCGCCAATGCCCTCCTTGGCGAGCGCGTCGAGGACGAAGTCGCGCCCGACGCGCAGGCTGTCGAGGTCGAGGCGCAGCGTGTAGAGGTGTCGCGCGTGCACGGTGCCCTCCGCGGCGGGGAGCGGCGTCACGCACGGCAGGTCGGTGAACGCGGCGTCGTACCGCTTCCAGATCGCCTCGCGGTGCGCGAGGCTCGCGTCGACCCGCCGCAGCTGGTGAATGCCGAGCGAGGCCTGCAGATCCGTCATGTTGTACTTGAAGCCCGCGTGGACGACCTCGTAGTGCTGGTAGCCGTCGTCGGCGAAGCGCTTCCAGGCGTCCTTGCTCATGCCGTGCAGCGCGCAGGTCTTCACGTGCGCCTCGAGCTCGGGGTCCGCGGTGAGGACCATGCCACCCTCGGCGGTCACGACGTTCTTGGTGACGTAGAAGCTGAAGCAGCCCAGATCGCCGAAGGTGCCCATCGCGCGCCCGTCGTACTCGGCCTCGATCGCGTGGGCGCAGTCCTCGACGACGCGCAGGCCGTGCTCGGTCGCGATCGCCATCAGCGCGTTCATCTCGCACGGACGCCCGCCGAAGTGCACCGGCAGGATCGCGCGTGTGCGCGGCGTGATCGCCGCCAGCACGGCGGCGGGGTCGAGGTTCATCGTGCGCGGGTCGCAGTCCGCGAACACGGGGGTGGCTCCCGAGTGCAGGATCGCGTTCGCCGTGGCGCAGAAGGTCATCGGGGTCGTGATGACCTCATCGCCGGGTCCGATGCCCAGGCTGAGCAGGGAGAGGTGCAGCGCGGCGGTGCAGGAGTTCACCGCGATCGCGCGCTGCGCGCCGCGGTACTCGGCGAACTGACGTTCGAAGGCCGCGACCTTCGGGCCGGAGCCGATCCACCCGCTGCGCAGCGTGGCGACGACCTCGGCGATCTCTTCTTCGCCGATCTGGGGAGCGCCGAAGACGAGGAAGCGCTCGCGCACCGGATCACCTCCGTCGATGGCGGGCCGCGCCGCGCTGCGCTCGAGGACGCCAGAAGCCGATCGGTGCTGCATCGTTCGACTTCTACCGGTGCGGGGGGGCGAAGTCAATCAGGCCTTGACACGGGCAAATGCGACCGATGCGATGCGCCAGTGACGCAGCTCGACGAGCATGGTGGCGACGTGCTCGAAGCGCGCTGGCCGCAATTTTGGTCCCGGATCGAAGCGCTGGCGCTTCCGAAGCGCGAGCCCGTCGTGCGTCGCGAGGCGAGCGTCCGGCTGTCGGGCGTCCAGCTCGCGAGCGCCTACGACCGGCGAGGTGAGGCCTCGCTGCAGGCCGGGCGGGTGCCCGAGGGCGCCGCCAGCGCGGCGTGCTACGGCGTCGGGCTGGGAGATCTGCCGCGCGCGCTGCTCGCGCGCCCCGCTCTGCGCGAGCTGCTCATCGTCCCGCTCGCGCCGGAGGTCCTGCGTCTCGCCCTCGAGCTCGAGGACCAGCGCGACTGGCTCGCGGACCCGCGCGTGCGGCTGGCAGCGCCCGAGCTGCCCGTCCGCACGCCGTTCGCCGTCGTGCCCGCGGAGCTGCAGCTGGCCGAGGATGCGGCGCTCCCGCTGCGCGACGCTCTCGTCGCCGAGCTGGATCGACCGTTCATCGAGGCGCGCTGGGCCGCGCGCGCCGCGGATCTCGAAGCGCAGATCGAGGCCAACGTAGACCTCGCGCTCGCCGACGGCGACGTCGCCGAGCTGTTCGACACGCGACCGGGCGCGACGATCGCGATCGCGGCGCCGGGCCCGACCCTGTCGGAGGCGGTGGGGCCCCTACGCCGCCTCGCAGCCAGCGGTGGCCTCGTCGTGGCGATCTCGACCGCCCTGCAGCCGCTCGCGCGCGGCGGGCTGGTGCCCGACTACGTCGTCATGATCGATGGCCTCTCGATCGACCCGCTCACGCCCGCGCAACGCGCGACCTTCGGAGCAGTCCCGCTGGTCTACGCCGCCGAGGTGCAGCGCACGACGCTCGAGGCTTGGCCGGGGCCGCGCTTCGCGTGCGCGCTGGAGCGTCCGCGCTACGCGGCCCTGCGCGCCCGCCGCCCGCTCGGCGCGCTGTGGACCGAGGGCACGGTCGCGCACTCGGCCTTGGACTTCGCCGTACGACTCGGGGCGAGTGAGGTGCAGCTCTTCGGCCTCGACTTCGGCTATCCGGGGGGCGAGAGCCACGCGCGCCAGACGCCGGACTGGCAGCCGCAGCGTCGTAACGAGCGCGGGCGGACGGTGCTCGACGGCACGGGCCGGCGGCTCGCCTCCGACGCGAACCTGATCACCTACCTGCGCGACCTCGAGGGCTACGTCGCGCGTCATCCGGGGGTGCGCTTCCGGAAGTCCGGGCGGCGTGGGGCGGCGCTGCAAGGAGTGTCTTGGCTGTGAACGTCGCTCATGAGCTTCAGCGCGCCGCACGCGAGCTCCGCCTTGGCCACGTGGCTGCGGGCTGCGATGTCTTCGGGCGCTGCGCCGATGAGCTCGCGCGGCTGCTCGCGCTGCCGGCGAACGCGGATGGGGCGGTACAGCTCCTCCCTCATCTGCAAGAGGCCCTCGCGGCTCAAGAGCGCGCGGACTGGCTCGCGCTCGCCGACGTGCTGCAGTACGAACTCGCCGAGCGACTCGAGTAGTTCGCGAACCTGCTGAGGCTCAGCGCTCACCCACCGCGAACGCCATCGCCAGCCCCGCGTCGTGGGTGATCGTGATATGGATGCGCGCGATCCCGAGGCGCTCGGCGATCGCGGCGCTCTCCCCGTGCAGCACGCACTGCGGCGCCCGCCCCGGCTCGCGCGTCACCTCGATGTCGACCCAGCGCACGCCATGCGCCCAGCCGGTCCCGAGCACCTTCATCACCGCCTCCTTGACCGCGAAGCGCCCCGCGTAGTGGGTGAAGCGCTGCTTGCGGCGATCGCAGTAGGCCTGCTCGGCCGCCGTGAAGAGGCGATCGAGGAGCCGCTGGCCACGGCGAGCGTGGGCCTCCTCGAGGCGTCCGATCTGCGCCAGGTCGCTGCCGATCGAGTGAATGGTCATCGGGAGTTCGTGTCGTTCGAGGAGTCGGGCAGCAGCACATCGTGAGCGCGCGCCTCGATCGCGTGCACGCCGATCACGCGCTCGCCGTCGAGGAACAGCGCGGCCTCCGCGAGGTTGACGGTCGGGCAGACATGGCGCGGAACGAGCAGCAGGCTCGCGCCACGCGCGGGGGCCACACCCGAAAGGGCCTCGAACGGCAGGTGCTCCTCGCTCGGCGCGCGCGCGACGAGCCCCGGGTGTCCGAGGGCGACGGCGCACGGGTCGCCGGCTTCGGCCGCGACCGACTTCGAGCCGGCATCGCAGGTGAGGTGGGTCGCGGTCGGCCGGCTGACGACGCGCGTGAACACGACGGCGGCGGGCTCGAGGTCGAGGCCCGGGTCCTGCTCGGCGCTGCGCACGTCGTGCAGGACGACCGTGCCCGGCGAGACGCGGTGCAACGTGTCCGGCAGCGAGCGCAGCCCGGGATGGGCGAGCGCGGCCCGGAAGCCGGGCGTGCCGCTCGTGACGAGCTCGGGGATCGCGACGTCAGCGCGGCGCAGCTCGGCCAGCACCCCCAGCAGCTCGTCATAGCCGGCGAAGCACGCCGCGCGGCGCTCCTCGAGATCCGGCTGGTGATGGCGGCCCTCGTAGTAGTGCACGCCACGGAAGCGCGCGCCCGCCGCCCGCGCGACCGCGAGCGCGACGTCGGTCCGCGCCAGGTCGAGCCCCGTGCGATGGTCGCCAGGGTCGAGGTCCAGGAACACGCCGACCTCCGCGGGGACCTCGTCCACGTGGGCCGGGTCCTCGGAGAGGACGGCGATGCGCACGCTGGGGAACTCGCGCGCCAGGCCGCCCAGCGCCGTGAGCGCCGGCCCGACCGCGGGGTGGGCGAGCAGGACGTCGCCGCCGCCGTCCGCGAGCAGGGCGCACAGCGCGCGCGCTTCGCGGACGGTGGCGCACTTGAACTGGCGGACGCCTGCGAACGTCAACTCGCGCCACAGGAGCGGCGACTTCGTCGTCTTGACGTGGGGCCGCCAGCGCTGCGGGCCGCCGACGAGACTCAGTATCGTCGCGACGTTGCGGCGCGCGCGCGCCAGGTCGATGACCAGCGCGGGCGACACGAGTCGCCGGACGACCTCCTCCGGGAGCCCCCAGTCGTTTGCGCCCAACTCTTCGATGCGGCCCATGGCGCGAGAGGGTAGCATCCACCGCAACAGGCCGCGCGACGGCCTCGACGCCGTTCATGACCCGTATCCCGAGCCTCCTCCGACGCCTGCGCGCGCCCCTCGCGGCCTGCGCGCTCTCGTTCGGTGCGCTCGGCTGCGCGCCGCTCGAGCCGCAACCGGAGCCCGACGTGCGCTACGTCACGCCGATGCGCGACGGGCAGGAGGCGGAGATCGAGCTCTACGTGAAGCCGAGCGACGGCGCCGAGTCGAAGCACCGGCTGCGCGTCGCGGGCGGTGACGTGCTCGCGGTGGAGGTCTGGCGCTACGTGGAGGAGGACGGCCGGCTGACGGGCGAGGAGGTGCTGCTCGGCACGTTCCCGATGACCCGCGAGCTCGCCATGACCCTCGACTACGCCCTGCATCGCCGGCGCCACCCGTTCCCGCCGGTGCGCTTCGACGGCCACGTCGAGACCGTGCGCATCGAGTGGCTCCTCGATGGAAACGTGGTCGAGCGGGAGCTGCTCGGCTACGACGGCGGTGCCGGGGCCTTCGATGAGTTCGGAGTCGACCTCTGGCAGCTGATCGAGTTCGCCGACGTTCAGAGCGAGGCGGGCCTCGATCGGGAAGCGACGGCCTCCTCCGAGTAGGCGGGGGCGAACTGCGGGCCGGTGCGCGGGGTCGTGCCCCACGCATCCAGGCCGGCACGGTCCCCGAACTGGCTCCCGTGAACGGCTCCTCCTCCTCCAGCCCCGCGCGCGTCGCGATCGTCGGCGCCGGCCTCGCGGGCCTCACGGCGGGACGCGCGCTGCACGACGCGGGCCTCGTTGCGACGCTCTTCGACAAGGGCCGGCGCGCGGGCGGGCGCCTCTCGACGCGCCGCGCGGACGCCTTTCAGTTCGACCACGGCGCCCAGTACCTGACGGCGCGGGCTCCGGAGTTCCGGGTGGTCGTCGACGGGCTCGTGGGGCAGGGCGTGCTCGCGGAGTGGACGCCGCGGCTCGCGCGGCTCGGCGGGGGAGAGCGGCACGTCGTCGAGGACGGTCGCCGGCGCTTCGTCGGTGTTCCGACCATGAGCGCCTTCCCCCGTGCGCTCGCGCCGGGCCTCGACCTGCGTGAGCACGTGCGCATCGAGCGTGTGCTGCGCGATGGAGGTCACTGGACCCTTGTCGACACCGACGGGGGGCGCCACGGGGGCTTCGATGCGGTGCTGATCACCACGCCGGTCTTGCAGGCGCGCGACCTCCTCGGGGGCGAGTTCCCGGGCACGCTGGTCGCGGCCGGGGGGGCGACGCTGCGGCCGTGTCTGGCCGTGATGCTGGGGTTCTCCGAGCGCTACGACGTGCCCTTCGACGGGGCGTGGATCGATGGCTCGCCGCTCGCCTGGATCGCGCGCAACTCGTCGAAGCCGGGCCGGCCGGCGGGGGAATCGTGGATCCTGCATGCCGACCACCGCTGGACCGAGGCCCGGCTCGGCGAGGATCGGCAGGCCTCGGGCGAGGAGCTCGTTCGGGAGCTCGCGCACGTCACTGGCGCGCCGCTACCTCACATCGAACACCGGGCGGTGCACCTCTGGGGCTACGCGCTCGCGGACCCCGCGCTGGAGGAGGGGTGCCTCGTCGATCGGGAGCTGGGCCTCGCGCTCGCGGGGGACTGGTGCGCAGGGAACCGGGTCGAAGGCGCCTGGCACAGCGGCCGCGCGGCAGCGGCGGCGCTGATCGAGTCGCTTGTCTCAGGCTGAGGGGGACGGCTGGAAGGACCCGAACCGCCCGAGAACCGTCCGCCTGTGCCGACACTCCCCGCTGCTCCTTCAACCCTCGGCGCGCGTCAGCGCGCCCCGACCTCGAGCAGCGCGTCGCCCTTGCGGATCTCGGCGCCGTCCTCGACAAGCCACCGCACGAGAGTCGCCCGCGCGGGCAGGCCTCCCTTCGCCCGGTAGGGGACCTGGCTGAACGTCTTCATCACCTCGAGCAGGCCGATCGCCTGGCCGTCCGTGACCTCGCTCCCGATCTCCGCGTAGGGCGGCTCGTCCGGCGCGGGGCGGTGGTAGAAGCGCCCCGTCTGCGTCGCCCGCAGGACGAGCCCCTGGTCATCGGCGGCCCCGGCTCCGACCGCAGCCGCATCGCCCGCGCCTTCCTCGATGGCCGCGAGCTCGTACAGCACCTCGCCGTACCCGACCGGCGCCTGCACGCGTTCGCGCAGGTCGTTCACGACGCGGCCGTGCACGCCTTCCGGCACGACGAGGCGCGTCGCGCCCGCGGCGGAGAACAGCGCCCCGGCGACCTGTCCCGGCCCCAGCAGCGCGCCGGGTGCATGCGCCTCGGTGAAGAGCCCCAGTTCGGGCGCGAGCAGCAGCGTGTTGGCGCCGTCGCGGCGCACGAGCAGTTCGGTGATCGGCTTCATCGGTTCAGCCCCTCGGCTCCGAGAGCGCGGCGAGGTCGTGCAGCGACCAGATGCGCGGGTTCTTCGTGCGGCGGTAGCCGTTCGACTGGTAGCTCGCCTCGGCGAACAGCTCGAGCCAGGCGCGTAGCTCGTCGCAGCGCACGATCTCGTCCGTGTCCATCTGCGCGGCGGACTTGTACGGATCCATGTCGCCCTCGATGCGCTCCTCGGTCTGGCGCATGCCCTCCTCGATCGCCTTGCGCTCCTCCGGATCGTCGGTGGCGATCTCGAACTCGTCGTTCAGCTTCGTGTTGAAGGCCGCGATCGCGAGGGTGCGGCCCTCCATCACGGACTGGCGCGTCATCGTGGTCGAGAGCTGCACGACCGGCTCGTAGGGGTGCCCGGCCATGGCGTAGTAGCCGGCGCCCGACGCCTTGCGGAGCAGCACCGTGAACATCGGCGTGGAGTTCGTGCTGTTCGTGTAGATCAAGCTCGAGCCGTAGCCGAGCAGCCCCTGGCGCTCCGCCTCCACCCCGATGTCGAAGCCCGAGATGTCCTGCAGCCAGACGAGCGGGATGCCGTCGGCGTCGCAGGCGCGGCTGAAGGTCGAGACCATCGCGATGCCCTCGCGGGAGAGGATGCCGGCGGCCTTCTAGGCGTCGTGGTTGAGCGGGTCGTCGATCAGGCACTGACGGTTCATGACGAAGCCCATGTAGAGCCCGTTCACGCGGCCGATGCCGACGATCATCTCGCGCCCGCGGTCGGGGAGCACCTCCCAGAACAGGCTGCGATCGACCAGGCGCGCGATCACGTTGCCGGCGTCGTAGGTCATCCTGTGGTCGGCCGGGAAGAGCCCCGCGAGCTCGTGCGCCGGGTGGTGGGGCGCGCCCGGGTCGGCGCCGTGGCGATAGAACCCGGTCGCGGGGCTGGGCAGGCGCGCGATGTCCTCGCGGATGCGCGCGATCGCGACCGCGTCGTCCGGCACGCGCACGTCCGCGCAGCCCGACTGGTGCACGTGCACCTCCGGCCCGCCGATGTCGAGGCTCGAGAGGTGTTGGCTCTTCGCCCCTTTGATCAGCGCGGCGCCCGCGATGACCATGTAGGCCTGCTCGGTCATGTAGACGCGGTCGGAGATGATCGGCATGTAGCCGCCGCCCGCGATGCAGTCGCCGAAGACGCCCGCGATCTGCGGAACGCCGGCCGCGGCGAGGTCCGCGTTCTTCTTGAAGATGTAGCCAGCGCCGGTGCGGCCCGGGAACGAGCGCGACTGCTCCGGAAGGAACAGGCCCGAGCAGTCGACGAGGTAGATCACCGGGAGGCGCAGACGCTCGGCCATCTCCTGGCCGCGCTGGATCTTCTCCGGCGTCAGCGGCCACCAGGAGCCCGAAGCGACCGTGTTGTCGTTGGCGATCACCATCGTCCAGCGGCCTTCGACGCGCGCGAAAGCGGTGACGACGCCGGCGCCCGGCGACTCGAGCTTGCCGAACTTGCGGCCGTGGTTGACGAAGCTGCCGACCTCGCGGACCTCGCTGTCCGCGTCCTTCAGGAGCTCGATGCGCTCGCGGGCCGTGAGCTTGCCCTTCTGGTGGACGCGCTCCTGGT
>CAYGST010000121.1:0-4964 GCA_964352415.1 uncultured Planctomycetaceae bacterium
CCGTCCTCGACCAGCATCGTGGCGTTGTCGAGGAACGCCGCGCCCTCGCGGGCGAGCGTCAGGATCTTCGCCGCGCGCACGGCGAGGCGCTCGTGCTCCTCGGCGGGCTCGACGGTCTTCGGCCCGGCGACCAGGTCGCCGGGGCCGGATTCCTGCGCGAAAGCGGCCGAAGCCTGGACGGACGCGAGGACGAGGGGAGCGAAGAGCGTGACTACGAGTCGGTGCATGGGGTTCGAACGTGAAGGTCTCTGGGAAGACTTCAAGCTAGCGCCGAGCAACCCCGCGCCCAGAGCGTCCACGCAGGACTTACCCCGTCAGGAATGCGTGAAGGCGAACCGCTGTTCGAGTCAGGTTCGACGTCCTGCGCGCGCCCGCAAGAACGTCGGCGCGCACGCTCGCCGCTGCACGGCGTCGCACGGCGTCGGTCAGATGTCCTCGAGACTCGCCGCGCAGGCGCGCAGGCGTTTGAGCCCCTCGTAGAGCCGCGACTTCACCACCGACAGCTGAAGGTCGAGGACCGCGGCGATCTCCGCGCGCGAGAGGTCTTCCGCGTAGCGCAGCTGGAGCACCTCCTGCTGCTCCCGTGGAAGCGTGCTCACCAGCGCGGCGAGCTGCTGTCGCTGCTCCTCACGCACGAGCTGCGTGAGGTTTCCCGTCTGCCGCACCCAGTGGTGCTCATCCACCTCCACGGCCCGCTGGCGCGCGTGGTGCTCCGCGGAGTCGAGGCGATTCAGGCACAGGTTGCGCGTGACCCGGTACAGCCACGGGCGCAGATCGTTCGGGACGTCCTGGGAGCGCAGCACGCGAACGAACACCTCCTGGACCGCGTCCTCGACCGCCGAACGCTCACCGAGATAGCCGTAGGCGAAGCGCTGGAGCGCCGTCTCGTAGCGGCGCTTCAAGCGCTCTCCGGCGGCGGGTTCGCCGCGCCGCAGCGCTTCGACGAGACCTTCGTCGTGCAGCGTGGAGGGGTCGAGATCAGGCATCCCTAGAAGAGCTCCCGCCAGATCTCCGGAGCCACCTCGTCCCAGAAGTGCGGCGTGAGGAGGTACGCGAAGCCGAGAGCGATCAACAGCGAGAGGTAGGGATGCCGCCGCGTGAAGCGCCGTCGCGCCGGGGAGGTCCAGGCGCCGCGCAGCTTGCGCCAGGTCCAGCCGAACGCGTGGCGCAGCTCGACGCCCAGCCAACCCATCCACGCGCGTAGCGTGCGCAGCTCGCAAGCGATGAACTTGCGCTCCAGGCGCAGGAAGCCGCGCAGGCGTTCACGGTAGGCCTCGCGCGAGCCGCGCAGCGGCGCGAGCACGGCCTGCCCTTCGGCGGCCAGCTCGAGGTCGCGCGCGAACTCCGCCATGGTCGCGTAGCGATCGCCGGGCCGCAGGGCGAGCGCCTTGAGCAGCACCGCCTCGAGGTCGAGCGACACGTCTCCGGACACCTCACGCGGCCGCTTGACGCGGCCCTCGCTGACGACGCGCGCGGCCTGCAGGAAGCCCATGTCGCCGATCGCGTGCGGCGACGTTCCCGTGACGAGTTCGTAGGCGAGCACGCCGAGCGAGTAGATGTCGCTCGCGCGCCCGACCTTGTCGACGAAGCCACCCGCCTGCTCCGGACTCATGTAGCGCACCGTCCCGAGGATCTGCCCCGGGTCCGTCGCCGTCAGGCTGAACGCGACGTCGGGCGCGACGACCCGCGCGAGCCCGAAATCGAGCACCTTGATCGTGCCGTCGGGCGCGACGTGCAGGTTGGACGGCTTCAGGTCGCGGTGGATCACGCCCTGCTGGTGAGCGTGCTCGACGCCCCGCGCAATCTCCGCGCAGACCTGCAGGCGCCGCTTCAGCGACGGCTCGTTCGTGCGCGCCCACTCGTCCAGCGGGACGCCCTCGGCGAGCTCCATCGCGAACCACGGAGCGCCCTCGCGCGTCTCTCCGGTCTCGAAGACGGTGGCGAGCGCCGTGTGCTCCAGTCGCGCGAGGGCCGCGGACTCGCGCTCGAACATCCGCCGTCGGTGCAGGTCGTCGAGCCAGACGCCGCGGATCACCTTCAGGGCGACCCGGCGTCGCAGCTTGCGGTGGCGCGCCTCGTAGACGACGCCCATGCCGCCCGCGCCGATGCGCGAGAGCACCTCGTAGGGACCGAACTCCTCCGGCAGCCAGCGGGGCTCGTCCGGGGTCAGGGCGCGCATCGCCGCCCGCAGCTCGGTGACCCTGGGGTGGTCCTCCGGGTGCGCCTCGAGGTGCGTGCGCAGCTCGGGAGCGTCGCGGTCGATCCAGCTCCAGAGCTGCTCTTCGGGGATGGGTTGCGTCATGCTCTCCGGTGGGTTCAGTCTACGGACCGGCGAAGCGCGCGGGTGACGGAGGGAAATCGTGGAGTTTCTCCGCCGTCCTGCCCGGACTCCGGTCGCAACGGGCGTCCACCCCCACTCAATATCCCTCACGAGGACTGACATGCTTCGACCGCTCGCCCTGCTCGCCCCGCTGGCTCTGACCGCCCTCGCATTTCAGGCGTCCGCGCACCCCGCCGCGATTCGCTCCGCGGCGCCCGCCCCAGTTAGCTCCGCGGGCGCCACTCCCCAGAGCGGCTACCCAAAGCTCGCCCCGTTCGAAGGCATCCGCTGGACCGGCGCGGGCAGTCCGCCCCCCACCGAGGTCCTGGTCGAGGGGACCTGGTACCAGCTCGTTGGTCTCGACGGCCTGGCTGCGGAGAAGATCTACGCCTTCTGCGAGACCACCTGGCCCGGGCAAGCCGAGAAGCGCTTCGGCGAAGACCTCGTCGAAGCGCTCGCGCGCATGGGGCATGAGACTGCTGCGACCGTCGACCTCGAGGTCCGCGAGCTCGGCGCGACGAAGGTGCTGACGCTGCCCGGCGTCGAGATGACCAGCGCCAAGCGCCAGGCGGTGCTCGCTCGCAACAAGGGCCGCGCGCCTGCTGCGGCGCAGCCGACGCACCCCCGCATCCCGCTGCCCGCTGTGGTCGACGCGCCCGACGAACGCTACGCGCACCTGGCGCGACTCGCAGCGGGGTGCGCGGGGCCCGCGGTTCCCGTGTACGACGCGCGCGCCGACCTCGTCGAGCTCGAACAGGCGATGCAGGAACGCTTCAGCTACTTGACGCTCACGGGCGTCGACCGGCGCGCCGCCTTCGATGCCCTGCACCACGGGCTGCACGGCGCGGGCGACGTGGTGCCCCTGCGTGCGTTCGGGCTCGGAGTGAAGCAGCTGCTCGCGCTGTTCGGTGACGGACACACGCGGCTGACCGGGCTACGCGATCTCGCGCGCCCCGGCTACGCGCCGTACCTCCTGCAAGAGGTTCAGGGCGGCGTCCTGGCCTTCCGTGAGTCTCGCGATGGCCCCATCGATTCGAGGTACCCGTTCCTGAGGGCGATCGACGAGGTCCCGATCGAGGACTGGGTCGCGTTCGCCGCGCGCTACGAGGCGCTGGGGTCGCCGCAGTTCCAGCGGCGCCAGGCCCTGCGCAACCTGCGTTACCTGGCCGAGCTGCGCGCCGCGCAGAACCTTCCGGCGTCCAGGCAGGTGACGTTGACCCTCGTGAACGCAGCGGGCGAGGAGCGAGAGGTGACCGAGAGCCTGCGCACCGACCGCGCGCCGGTCTACGGCCCCTGGCCACGTTCGGAGAGCAGGCCGCTGGAGAGCGGGATTCACTACCTCCGTCTCGCGGCCATGGACGACGACCCCGAACTGATGCGCGGATTGCGGGCGGCCATGCAAGCGGCTCACGACGGCGACGGTCTGGTGATCGACGTGCGCGGGAACGGCGGAGGCACGCGCGACGCGCTGAAGCTCCTGTTCCCGCTCCTGCTCGGCGCGCAGCAAGCGCCCGTGGTCGTGAACGTCGCGGCGAAGCGACTCGAGCCCGGCGAGACGAGCGGCCTCGCCCGCGGGTACCTCGACAACCGCCGCCTGTATCCGCTCGAGTGGGACGGGTGGAGCGACGACGAGCGCGGCGCGTTGACCGCGGTCCTCGAAGCGTTCGCGCCGGACTGGAGCGTGCCGGGAGGCTTCAGCCAGTGGCACGGCTTCGTGATGAGCCCCGCGGCCGCGGCCGATCCCCAGCGCTTCGACGGCGACGTCGTCGTGCTCATGGACACGGGCTGCTACAGCGCCACGGACATCTTCCTCGGTGCGCTCGAGCTGCTCCCGCAGGTCACCCTCGTCGGGACACCGAGCGGCGGCGGCAGCGGACGTTCGCGCGGGGTTCCGCTGCGACGGACGCGCCTCGAGGCGCGCCTCTCGTCGATGGCGTCCTTCCGTCCGTCCGGCGCTCGGTACGACGGCCTCGGTGTCGCACCGGACGTCGTCGTCCAGCCCGCCCCCGCGGACCTCGTCAGCGACTCCGACGCGCAGCTCGAAACCGCGCTGGAGCTCCTTCGCGCGCGGCGCCGCTAACGTCATCGATCCGCAGTTCCGCCAGGACTCGGGGCGGGCGCGCTCCGTGAGCTCGGGCGCCTAAGCGAGGTCGCAGTGCTCGCAGAGCTCGAGGCGTTCCTGGAGAAGCGCCTCGAGCACCGCGCGCCGGCGCGGTCCGCGCCAGATCTCCGCCAGCGATTCGTCCTCGAGCTCGCCGAAGGCCGTCGCGCCCGTCGAGTCCATGCAGCAGGCCACGACGCGACCGTCCGAGAGCACCGTCGCCCGCGTGAGCTGAGGGCAGACCCGCCGATCGCGATAGCGCACGCCCGCTCCCGGCGCAGCGCGCGACCAGCGCTGGCGTTCGCGCTCGGGCCCCGCCACGTCGAGGAAGGCGGCCGCTTCCTCGGTCAGCTCGAAGCCTCCCCCTTCTGCGCAATACGACGGTCGCTTCAGGCGCAGGTCGTCCGCGCCGAAGCTCTCGAGGAACGCGACCACCTCGTCCTCGCGCGCCTCGTTGTACGGGAACATGATCGTCTGGAGCTGGACGAACGGCGCTGCGCCGCCGCGTCGCGCGCCCTCCGCCACCAGCCCGCGCCCGCCCCG
>CAYGST010000121.1:4974-10132 GCA_964352415.1 uncultured Planctomycetaceae bacterium
GGCGCGGGGGCGGCGCGCGCGCTCCCCCTGGCGCGCGGGCACGCGGCGGGTCACGGTCTCGAGGTTGCCCCCGACGCGATAGCGCCTGTAGTCCTCCTCGTCGACGCCATCGATCGCGACCTGCAAGAACTCGAGGCCCGAATCGAGCACCGCGTCCACCTGCTGCTCGAGGCGCAGACCGTTCGTCGAGAACCCGGTGTGAATCCCTCGCTCTCGACACGCCCGCACGAACGCGTAGAGCTCGGGATGCAGCGCGGGGTCGCCGAGGATGTGGAACGAGACCGTGCGCAGCTCGCCGGCGCCGTCCAACAAGCGGGCGAAGGACGCGGCGGGGAGGAAGCGCGTGCGTCGCTCACGGTCGTGGGTCGGGCAGAGCGGGCAGCGCAGCTGGCAGGCCATGGTCACCTCGACCGTCGCGGCCCTCGGTGCGCGCTCCGCGAGCAGGCGGACGAGCCAGCGCTGCGGTAGAGCCCGTTGAAGAGCGCGTGACGAGCGCTCCCGAAGGCCGCGGGCGAGGCCGCGCAGCGAGCCACCCGCGCCGTTCCGCCGCACGACTCCCACGGCGCCGCTCATCAGCCGCCGCTCAACGCGCAGATGATGTGGACCTCGCGAGCGCCCGCGAGCGACGCCGCGAGGTCTGTCTCCGGCGTCGTCTCGCGGAAGAAGCGGATGTGCTCGCGGATCCCGCCCTGCTCGTCGAGGACGCGAAACGCGAAGCCCGGATAGCGCGCCTCGAGCGCGTCGACGACCTGCTGCAAGGTGGTCCCCGGCACCTCGACGGGCGTCTCCTGCGACGTGTAGCTGAGGAGCGGTGAGGGAATGTGGACGATCACTGAACGACGCCCGCGACCTCGACGGCGTACACGTGCGGAAGGTGGCGCGCGATGCAGCGCCAGCGCGCACCGCCGTCGCGGCTCGCCCAGATCTCACCCGAGGTCGTGCCGAGGTAGAGGCCGAGCGCCTCGTGACCGTCCTGCGCCATGCACTGGCGCTTGACCGTCCACCAGCCCTGGCTCGCGGGGAAGCCGCGGTCCTGACGCTGCCAGCTCTCGCCGGCGTCCTTCGTGCGATAGACCGCGGGCTTGCCGCCGGGGCTCACGCGCGGCCAGACGCTCGTCCCGTCCATCGGGAAGACCCAGGCCGTGTCCGGATCCCGTGGGTGCAGCACGATCGGGAAGCCGATGTCGCCGATGGCTTTGGGCATGTGGTCGCCGACGCGGATCCAGCGGTCGTCCGTCTCGCGGTCCATGCGATACAGGCCGCAGTGGTTTTGCTGCCAGAGCCGGTTCGGGTCGACTGGATGCTGCGCGAAGCAGTGCGGGTCGTGGCCGTACTCGTGATCCTCGCCGGGGGAGAAGTCCATCGCGCAGCCGCGGTTCAGCGGCGCCCAGCTCTTGCCGGCGTCCTCCGACTCGAAGATGCCCCCGACGGAGACGCCGACGAACAGGTGCCGCGGGTCGTTCGGATCGATCGTGATCGAGTGCAGCGTCGCGCCGTCGGGCGGCGCGGGATCCTCGGGCCGCGTCCACTTGGCGTGGTCCTCGTGATCGTTGAAGCCCTTGACGCTCTTCCAGGTGTCGCCGCCGTCCTCGCTGCGGAAGAGCGCGGGCGGCGAGGTGCCGGCGTACCAGACGCCGGGTTCGCTCGCGTGCCCCGGGCACAGCCAGAAGTTCGTGCGCACGACGCGACCGGGCGCGCCCTTCTTGGCCTTGGGGAACGCGGGCGGGGACGAGGCCTCGACCCAGGTCTTGCCCTTGTCCGTCGAGCGGAACAGCGACGGTCCCAGGTGGCCGGGCCGAGCGGCGAGCAGCACCGTCTTGCGGTCGCGCGGGTCGAGCACGACGTGCTGGATGATCTGCCCCAGCATCCACGGCCCCCGCAGGCGCCACTCCTTGCGCTCGGGGTCGCTCTTCAGACGAAAGGCTCCCTTGCGGGTCGCGACCAGGAGCTCGACGGCCCCCTTGCGGAGGCGCGGCTTGCGCGCTGCGGTCGACTGCGAAGCGTTCGGACTCATCGGACTCCTCCTCGGGGTCTCGGGGCGGCGGTGACCGTCAGGGCCCGGCCAGTCTAGCCCTCGCACCGCTGGAGCCGCCAGGAGGGCCCCCCGAGGGCCTCGGCACGGGCTGAATTGCCCCCCATGGAACAGCCCGTTACGCCGGCGTGCGCCCGGGGTAACCACAACGGCGGCAGCCCAGCTCGACGAGCACCGGCACGGATCTTGCCATCTAAGGACCACGCGCTTGCGCGCCCCCTTGCCCTGGCTCAGAATCCTCAGCTCCCATGCAGAAGAACGGACGCCTCCCCCACCTCGCGATCGCCGCCGCGGCCCTCCTGGCCTTCGGCTGCACGAGCTCGTCCTCCCAGGAGTCCATGGGCGCCACCCTCGCCGTCGACGACGCCGACGCGGATGCCTACGAGCTGGCCGGCCGCGTGTCGCTGCCCAGCACCTCGCCCGAAGAGCTGCCCGGTCTCCACAACGTCTGCCACCTGTCCGAGTCGGTCATCTCCGGCAGCGAGCCCCAGGGCGAGGAAGCCTTCCGCCACCTGTCCGAGCTCGGCGTTCGCACGATCCTCTCCGTGGACGGCAAGGTCCCGGACCAGGAGCTCGCCGCGAAGTACGGCATGCGCTACGTCCACGCACCGATCCGCTACAACGGCATCGAGGACGAGGAGCTGCTGCAGATCGCGAAGACCTTCCGCGAACTCGACGGCCCGTTCTACGTCCACTGCTTCCACGGCAAGCACCGCGGCCCCGCCGCCGCCGCCGTCGGCCGGATCGTCATCGACGGCGCCGAGCGCGTGCGCGCCGTCGCGGAAATGCGCCAGTGGTGCGGCACCTCCAAGAAGTACAAGGGCCTCTACGAGACCCTCGCCGCGCACCCGATCCCGGGTCCGGAAGAAACGGCGGCCTACGACTGGGACTTCCCGGCCGACAAGCCGATGCGCGGCCTGCGCAGCGCGATGGTCGACCTCGCCCGGCACTTCGACATGCTCGAGATCGCCGTGCTGAACGACTTCGAGTACGACGCCGAGCACCCGGACGTCGACGCGCACAACGAGTCGCTGATCCTGCGCGACCTGTTCGAGGCCAGCCTCGAGCTCGACGAGATCGACCAGCACCCGGCCGAGTTCCGCGCCTCCCTCGAGGACTCCTTCCAGGCCAGCGTCCGGATCACCGAGCTCCTGCGCGACCTCGGCGAGGTCCAGCTCCAGCCCTCCGCCCGCGACGCCGCCCTCGAGGCCTTCGAGGTCATCGACCAGAACTGCGCGACCTGCCACAAGAGCTACCGCAACCAGAAGCGCTAGCTGCACTCGAGCGCTCAGTCCGAACATGAAGGCCCCGCAACGCGGGGCCTTCGCCGTTCAGGACACGACTTCAGCGTGGCGGGCGGCCTCGGCCTCGACGACGAACTTGGCGACGCTCGTCTCGGTCGCCTCCGGGCTCGCCTCCTTGACGAGGCTCTTGCGGGCGTAGGCGTCGAAGAGCTCGGACTTCTGCGCGAGGATCTGCACGAGCGGCTCGTCGCAGGTGCCGCGCGCGAGCAGGCGGTGCACGAGCACGCGCCGCGTCTGGCCCATGCGGTGTGCGCGCGCGATCGCCTGGGACTCCGTCGACGGCTTGGTCTGCGGCTCGCACAGGACGACGACCGACGCCGCCTGCAGGTTCAGCCCCACGCCGCCCGCGACGATCTGCGAGAGCAGGATCGCGTGGCCGTCCGCCGCCTGGAACACGTCGCAGAGCTCCTGCTTCTCGTGCGGGCCGAGCTTGCCCGAGATCGTCCCCACCGCGCCGAAGCGCTGCGCCACGGTCTCGAGGACGTCGAGGAAGTAGGAGAAGACGAGCACCTTGCGGCCCGACGCGCGGTGATCCTCGAGCAGCTCCGCGAGCCGGTCGAGCTTCGCCGAGTGCTGGCCGTCGGCGCCGAGCGTCGCGGCCTGGCGCATGCCCATGAAGTTGCGCTGCGCGACCTGCGCACGGTAGGCGGAGAGCCCCTCCGGCGTCGGATCGACCCACTCCTCGAACTCGAGGCGCTCCGGCAGCTCGGTGAGCACGTCCTCTTGATTGCGGCGCAGGTAGATCTTCGCCACGGCCGCGTGGAAGCGTGACGCGCCGCCGCCGCCTCCGTCCAGGTCGAGGTCCATCCCGCGCAGCTCGCCCGCGTCGCGCTCGCGGATCGCGTCGATCAGCTCGAGGAACTCACGCGGGTGGTTCTCCATCGGCGTGCCGCTGAGCAGCGCGGCGAAGCTGGAGCGCTCGAGCACGCGCCGCACCGCCTGGGTGCGGCCCGCCGCGGGGTTCTTGATGTAGTGAGCCTCGTCGGCGACGACGAGGTCCACGCCCTCGTTGCGCGTCTCGAGCACGGCGCCGAGGTCCGCGCTGCGCAGCGTCGCGTAGGACGTGATCGCGACGCCGCCGCCGCCGATCCAGCGCGCGAGGTTCTCCTCGAACTCGTCGCCGTAGAGCAGGTAGGCGGGCAGCGGTGTGAAGCGCTCGACCTCGCGCTGCCAGTTCAACAGGAGTCCGGCAGGCGCGACGACGAAGAAGCGCGCCTTGGAGTCGCGCTCCGCGAGGTGCACCATCGCAGCCAGGGTCTGCATCGTCTTGCCGAGGCCCATCTCGTCCCCGAGAATCGTGCGCTCCTGGGCGAGCAGGTACTTCGCGCCGAACTCCTGGTACGGGCGCAGCGTCGCGCGCAGCCCCGACGCCCGCAGCTGAAATGCCTCCACGCGACGCGCGACCTCGTCGGTGATGCCCCCGCGCCCGCCGCGGCTCTCGCGCGCGGGACGCAGGCCACAGCGCACGAAGACCTCCTCGAGCATCGCGCAGCACTCGGCGTAGCGATCGCGGAAGCGCGCGAGCCCGCTCCCGCGCTCGCGGCGCGGCGGACGCCAGTCGCTGACGCGCTTGCGGCCTTCGCGCGCGCGCTCCAAGAGGCCGCTGTCCACGAGGGCTGCGGCGTCTTGCGCGAGCCGCTCGCCGCGCTCGGCGGCCGCGCGGTTCTTCGCGCGCCGCAGCGGCCCGACGAGCCAGCGACCGAACGAGGTCTCGCGGTCCACGGCGCGCCGCTCGCGCGCCAGGTCGGCGGCCGCGCGGCGCAAGCGTACTGCTTCTTCTCCGGCCACCTCCCGAGCGTCGACGAGGTCCAGGGTCGCCGCG
>CAYGST010000121.1:10142-10686 GCA_964352415.1 uncultured Planctomycetaceae bacterium
ATCCGGAGGAGCAGGAACTCGCCGCGGCGAGTTCCTGCTCCTCCGGATGCGTCAGGTCGGCGGACGGCAGCGGCGCGCCCTCCGCGCGGGCAGCCTTCACCGCGCTGCGCGTCGCTTTGACGAGGCGGCCCGCGCTCTTGTCACCGATCCCGTGAAGACCGTCGAGGCGCTTCGCGGAGACCCCGACCAGGTCCGCCACGCTCCGCAGACCAGCTTCGCGCAGCGGGTCGAGCTTCACGCCGGACGCTCCGTGCTCCCGCAGCGACTCGAGCGGCAGCGCCGCGAGGACGCGCTTCTGCGCGTCCTCGGCGTAACGCTCGGCCGCGCGCTCGATCGGCTTGCGCCAGCGCTCCAGCGAACGGTCGAAGCGCTCCCCCTCGCGAATGATCGGCTTGGAAGCGCGTCGCGCGCGCCGACGCGCGCGTCCGAGCGGGCTGCGCTGCCAGGCCACGCCGAGGCCCGCGGCGGCGCTGGTCACGCCCGCGGCGACCCAGGCCGCGATGGAACCGAGGAGAGGCAGTGCAGCGAGCATCCGGAGTCAGGT
>CAYGST010000122.1:0-10685 GCA_964352415.1 uncultured Planctomycetaceae bacterium
CTCCGTGGGATGGGCGACATCCTCAGCCGGCGTTTTTCAATCAGGTTCCGTCTTCGTCAGCGGTTCGGCGAGAGCAGGACCTCGGCCTCGGCGACGGTGATGCCGCGGCGCGCGGCGTAGTCATCGACCTGGTCCTGGCCGATGCGGCCGAGGCTGAAGTAATGAGCCGCGGGGTTCGCGAAGTAGAGGCCGCAGACGCTGGCGGCGGGGAGCATCGCGCAGCTCTCGGTCAACTGGAGGCCGATCTCGGTCGCGCGCAGGAGCGCGAAGAGGTCGCGCTTCGGCGTGTGGTCCGGGCAGGCCGGATAGCCGAAGGCCGGGCGGATGCCGCGGTGGCGCTCGGCGTTCAGCGTCAGCTTGTCGAGGTCGACGTCGGCGAAGCCCCACTGGCGGCGAACGCGCTGGTGGTTGGCGGAGGCGTAGGCTTCCGCGAGGCGGTCGGCGAGGGCCTGGAACAGGATCGCGTTGTAGTCGTCGCCGTCCGCCTTGTACTGCTCGACGACCTCGTCCACCCCGTGGCCCGCCGTCACGGCGAACGCGCCGACGTAGTCCTTCAGGCCCGACTCGACAGGTGCCAGGAAGTCGGCGATGCAGCGGTTGGGCGTCTTGTCGTCGTACTGGTGCTGCTGGCGCAGCATCGGGAAGCGCACTGCGATGTCCGAGCGCGAGTCATCCGTGTAGAGCAGGACGTCGTCGCCGTCGGCCGCGGCGTTCCAGAAGCCGTAGATGCAGCGGGGCTGGATCAGCTTCTCCTCGATGATGCCCTTCAGCATCGCGCGCGCGTTCGCGTAGAGCTCCGTCGCGACCTCGCCATAGACGGGGTCGTCGAGGATCTCGGGGAACGTGCCCTTGAGCTCCCAGGTGGTGAACAGGAACGTCCAGTCGATGTACTTGGCGATCTCGCTGAGCTGGTCATCCGTGATGACCTTGCGGCCCTGGAACTCCGGCACCGCGAGCTCGCCCGCCGTGAAGTCGAGAGCGACGGGGTTGGCGCGGGCCTCGGCGAGGGGCTTGATCGGCTTTTGGCGCGCGTCGAAGCGCGCGCGCAAGACGTCCTGATCGGCGACGTTGCGGGCGTCGAACAGCGGGCGCTGCTTGTCGTCGAGCAGCGCGGAGACCGTGCCGACCGAGCGCGACGCGTCCTTGACGTAGACGACGCTGCCGTCGAATTCGGGGGCGATCTTGACGGCCGTGTGGGCCTTGCTGGTCGTCGCGCCGCCGATGAGCAGCGGCAGGTTGATCTCGAGCCGCTGCATCTCGCGGGCGATCCCGACCATCTCCTCGAGTGATGGCGTGATCAGCCCCGACACGCCGATCATGTCGACCTGCTCCTCGATGGCGGTCTTCAGGATCTTGTCGGTCGGCACCATGACGCCGAGGTCGATGACCTCGTAGTTGTTGCAGCCGAGCACGACGCCGACGATGTTCTTGCCGATGTCGTGGACGTCGCCCTTGACCGTCGCCATCAGGATCTTGCCCTGGGAGCCGGAGGAACCCTCGGACTTGCTCGCGAGCATGTAGGGGTCGAGCCAGGCGACCGCCTTCTTCATGGCGCGCGCGCTCTTGACGACCTGCGGCAGGAACATCTTGCCCTCGCCGAAGAGATCTCCGACGACCTTCATGCCGTCCATCAGCGGGCCTTCGATGACGAGCAGCGGCTTGCCGAGCTTGTTCATCGCCTCCTCGGTGTCGGCCTCGATGTAGTCCGTGATGCCGCGAACGAGCGCGTGCTGCAGGCGCTTCTCGACCGTCGCGTCGCGCCAGGAGAGGTCGACCTCCTGGACCTTGCCCTTCGCGTCGACGGTCTCGGCGAAGGCGATCATGCGCTCGGTCGCGTCGGCCCGGCGGTTGAGGATCAGGTCCTCGACGTGCTGCTTCAGGTCCGAGGGGATGTCCTCGTAGACCTCGAGCTGGCCAGCGTTGACGATGCCCATGTCCATGCCCGCGCGGATCGCGTGGTACAGGAACGCGGAGTGGATCGCCTCGCGGACGCGGTTGTTGCCGCGGAAGCTGAAGGACAGGTTCGAGACGCCGCCGGAGATCTTGGCACCCGGGCACACCTCCTTGATGCGGCGCGTCGCCTCGATGAAGGCGAGCCCGTAGCTGTCGTGCTCCTCGATGCCGGTGCCGATCGCCAGCACGTTCGGGTCGAAGATGATGTCCGTGGGGGCGAAGTCGATCTTGTTCACGAGCAGGTCGTAGGCGCGCTTGCAGATCTCGACCTTGCGCTCGACCGTGTCGGCCTGTCCAACCTCGTCGAAGGCCATGACGACGACCCCGGCGCCGAAGCGCTGGATGACGCGCGCCTTGTCGAGGAAGTCTTCTTCGCCTTCCTTGAGCGAGATCGAGTTGACGATGCCCTTGCCCTGCAGGCACTTGAGGCCTGCCAGGAGCACCGACCACTTCGACGAGTCGATCATGATCGGGATGCGGGCCACCTCGGGCTCGGACGCGATCAGGTTCAGGAACGTCGTCATGCACGCCTCGGAGTCGAGCATCCCGTCGTCCATGTTGACGTCGAGGATGTTCGCGCCGCCGCGTACCTGGTGGATGGCGACGTCGACCGCCTCCTCGAGCTTCTCCTCGAGGATCAGGCGCTTGAAGCGCGCCGAGCCGGCGACGTTCGTGCGCTCGCCGATCATCAGGAAGTTCGTGTCCGGGTTGACGCGCAGCGCCTCCAGCCCGGAGAAGTGCGTCACCTCCTCGTCGCCGCTCGGCAGGATGCGCGGCCGCTTGTTCGCGACGGCGTGAGCGATCGCAGCGATGTGCTCGGGCGTCGTGCCGCAGCAGCCGCCAAGGAGGTTGACGAGGCCGCTGCCGGCGAACTCCTCGAGCAGACCGCCGGTGACCTCGGGCGTCTCGTCGTACTCCCCGAACTCGTTCGGGAGGCCGGCGTTCGGGTAGCAGGAGACGTGACTCGTGCAGACCTTGGCGAGCTCCGCGACGTAGGGGCGCATGTCCTTCGCGCCGAGCGAGCAGTTGACGCCGATCGAGAGCGGGTCGACGTGCTGGATCGAGCGCGCGAAGGCCTCGACCGTCTGGCCGGAGAGCGTGCGGCCGCTCGCGTCGGTGATCGCGACGGAGATCATCACGGGGAGGCGCGTGCGCACTTCCTCGAACACGCGCTCGATCGCGACCAGCGCGGCCTTCGAGTTGAGCGTGTCGAAGATGGTCTCGACGAGCAGGATGTCGACCCCGCCCTCGATCAGGGCGCGGGTCTGCTCCTCGTAGGCGAGCGAGAGCTCGTCGAAGCTGATCGCGCGGTAGGCGGGGTCGTTGACGTCGGGCGAGAGCGAGAGCGTCTTCGACGTCGGCCCGAGCGCGCCGGCGACGAAGCGCGGCTTGTGCGGCGTCTTCTTCGTCCACGCGTCGGCGGACTTGCGGGCCAGCCGCGCGGACTCGATGTTCAGCTCGCGCGCGAGCGACTCCATCCCGTACTCCGACTGCGAGACCGAGGTCGCGCCGAAGGTGTTGGTCTCCAGAATGTCAGCGCCGGCGGCCAGGAAGGCGTCGTGGATCGCGCTGATGACGTCGGGACGCGTCAGCGAGAGCATCTCGTTGTCGCCCTGCAGCGGCTTCGGGTGGTCCGTGAAGCGCTGGCCGCGGAAGTCCTCCTCGACGAGCTCGCGCTGCTGAATCATCGTGCCCATGGCGCCGTCGATGATCAGGATGCGCTGCGCGAGCAGGCCCTCGAGCCGCTGGCGCAGGCTCGCGCCGCGGTCGATGGACTTCTTGCCCGCGGCCTCCGCGGCGCTGTTCGCGCCGGTGGAACCTGTGGGGAGCGTGGGGGACGCCGTTTCGGAGGGCGGGGTACTGTCTTGCATCGCTTCGGGGGGGATCAACGTCGCGGCGTGGTGCCGCGCGACTTGGTGGACTTGCGGCGCTTGGCCGCGCGGCGCGGGCGCGCGGGCGCGCGGCCGGGCGCGACGGACTTGGTGCCCGTCGCGGTGAGCGTCATGAAGTGAGGCGGGTGCGGGTCGCGAGCGACCCGCTGGACGGAGATGGACTCGAGGCCCGCGCCTTCGAGCAGCGCGGTGAGCTTGCGCTCGGTGAAGCCCTGCTGGCGGTCCTGCAGCTTGTCGCGCACCCACTCCTCGTTGTGCGCGAGCAGGTCGATCACGAGCAGCCGGCCGCCGGGTTCGAGGATGCGCACGGCCTCGGAGAGCGCGTGCTTCGGCTGCTCCGAGTGGTGCAGCGCCTGGCTCAGCACGACGACCTCGAAGCTCGCGTCGTCGAGCGGCAGGTCGTCGATGTCGCCCTCGACGGTCTCGACGTTCTCGAAGCCCGCTGCGCCAGCATGGCGGTCGAGAGATCGACGGCGGTCACGCTCTCGGCGACCTCGGCGAGCATCAGGGTCAAGAGCCCGTCCCCGATCCCGAGGTCGGCGTAACGCGCGCGCGGCAGCAGCTTCAGCAGGGACCGACAGAGTCCCTCCCAGGTTCGCCCGGGCAGGTTCTCGTCGCCGAAGCCCTTCGCGACGCGGTCGAAGTACGAGCGCGACTCTTGCTTGCGGCGCTCCTCGAGCGCCTCGAGGCCCGCGACGTCGGCGGCGAACTCGCTCGTGGCATCGAGGTCTGCGAGCACCTCGCCAACCAGCGGAGCATCGGGCTTCAGCGAGTAGTAGCTGCGCCGCCCGGCGCGACGGTCCGCCACCAGCCCGACCTCCTTGAGCAGGTTCAGGTGCGTCGAGACGCGGCTCTGGCCCATGTTCAGGACCTCCATCAGGTCCGAGCCGTGCAGCTCGGCCCGGGCCAGGAGGTTCAAGATCCGCAGGCGGGTCTCGTCTCCCAGGGCCTTCAGGAGGCGGGTGGAGTCGGGTAGTTCCATCATGCTATCGGGATAGCATGATGTATCGACCGGCCGCGGGCCGAGCTCGATACCCTTTTTTTTTGCCCTTCCGAAGGGTTCAGGGGACCTGGGACTCCGCTGGCAGCACCTCCGGCAGGCGCCGCAGGCGAATGTCGACGCGCTCGGCGAGGAGGTCCCGCAGGCGACCCTTGTGCCAGGCGCCGAAGACCACGAGGACCCGTTTGCCGTCGCCGGAGATCTCGTTGAGCGCCTCGGCGACCCGGCGGTGGTGCGCCAGGTTGATCTGCGTCCAGCCACCCGCGCCGAGGTCGCGCGCGAACAGCCGCTCGTAGGGCTCCATGCCCTCGTCGACGAGCTCGTCGTAGCGGGCCGTGTGGATCCCGAGCGGGTCGCTCGCGAGGCCCTCGTCTTCTTGCCTGGCGCTCGCAGCCGCGCGCGCTCGGTCGACCTCGCGTGTGTCGGCGGGCCGCGTCGTGCTCCACTGCTTCAGGAGCGCCGCGCGCCGGTCGGACATCGATCGCGTCCAGGCCGAGCAAGGGACGAGCTCGAGGCGCCCTTCGAGCGCGAGCGGGAACAGGACCTCGGTGAATTCGGGGTAGAGCACGACGCGCTCCTCGGTCACCTCGCCCGTGCGGACGAACTCGTCCCACGCGAGGGGGAAGCGATCGGGCGGGATCTCGACGAGGACCAGCTGCGGGTCGAGCGCGCGGATGATCTCCTCGAGTCTCTCGAGCGTGTAGACCTCGTCCTCGAGGTGTCCGCCGTGCAGCGTCCCGACGACGAAGACCTCGTTCAGGGTGGGCTCGGCGGGCAGGCCAGCGAGCATCCGGCAGCCGGGCGTGAGCACCAGCGGAGCGCAGACGGCGAGGGTGCGCAGCGCGCGCGGGAGAGGGAATGTCATCGGTCCTCGGGCGTCAGGGATAGCGGACGAAGCGCAGAACGCGCAGCTCCGAGTTCGGCCGGAAGTCGTCGCTGGCGGGCAGGGGATGGCGCTCGATGCGCAGGAGCTGCGCCAGCGGATGCTGCGCGAAGCCGGGCGGCAGGCCCGCCTCGGGTGGGGCGCCTGCGGCGACGAGGAACGCGCCGCCGAGCGTTGGACGCTGGTCCAGGAAGAAGGCCGTCGGGACCTCGCGGTCGTGGCCCGGCGAGGCGCTGGCCTTCGGTTCGGTGACCGCGAGCACCTCAGGACTGACGAGCCCGTGGCAGTCGAACACGAACACGTCGGCGTAGTAGCCGATCGCGCCGATGCCCTTCAGGACCATGGAATCGCCAGGGAGCTTGGTGAGCGCCAGAGCGCGCCCGCGCTCGGTCCACTCGGCGGTGCGCTGCACCATGCCGGCGCGCATCGCCATCTCGCTCTGCCAGCCGGTCGGGCTGCTGAGGCGGAAGTGGAAGCGCGCGCGCACGGAGTCGGGCACGGCGTTGAGGTCGAAGTTCGCGGCCACGCCGAGCGCGATCAATCCCGCGGCGGCCGTTGCGCCGAGCGCAGGAGCGCGCGCGTCCAGCCGCTTCCAGAGCGCCGCGAAGAGGAGCGCAGCGAACGGGACGGCGGCGAACAGGAAGCGCCCGAAAGGCATGAAGTCGCCGCCGACCCAGACCGCGTAGGCCTGTCCGCCGAGGAGCATCGCGCCCGACGCGAGCGCGAGGCTGCGCTCCTCGCGCGGGAAGCGGCGCAGCGATCCCAGGAGCACCAGCGCGATGCCCGGCAGGGTGAGCCACCACTGCGCGAGGTAATCGAACCCACGCTCGAGGCGCGCGCTCGAGAGCCCCGCCTTGACGCGCGCCGTATTCGGTAGCCAGTCGCCGTAGTAGCCCGAGCGCCACGCGACGTGGGCGGCGAAGGTCACGGCGACGAGCGCACCGGCCTGAACGATGGGCTTCACGAGCGACGGCCGCTCGTGCTCCTCGCGCTGCAGCCAGGCGACGAGCGCCGCGGCGCCGAGCAGCATGCCGAGCCACAGGAAGCCGTCCGCGCGCAGCAGCACGCAGACGACGCTGAAGCCGCCCGCGGCGAGTCCGCGCGGCCGCCGCGGGTCGCCGAGCAGGCGCTCGTAAACGCCGAACAGCGCCAGCGCGAACGGCATCGTCGCGAGGCCACCCGTTGCCCACAGCGCAGTGCAGGGCAGGCTGGCGAGGAACAGGCCGGTCACGAGGGTCCCGAGCCCGTCGAGCGCGAGTCGCCGACGCGCGTGCAGCGGCACCCAGACGACCAGCGCGAGCCCGCAGAGGGTCGACAGCAGGCGCGCGCAGACGCCGAGGTCGAGTCCCGCGGCGGACAGCGGCGTCAGGAGCGCGACCCACAGGAAGTTCGAGTAGCCCTCGATGGGCGGCGACTCCCCGGGGTTGAAGACGAGTCCGTGCCCGTCCGCCCAGTTCCGCGCGTAGCGGAACGAGATGAACGCGTCGTCGCAGAGGAAGTCCTGATGCCAGGCCAGGACGAGGAAGACGAGCGCGCCGGCGCCGAGGACGGCGGCGAGGGGGAGCTGGCGGAGCGGCACGTCGAGAAGGTAGGAGCCCAGGGGGGCGATTGCCACCGGCGGCGAACGGGCGCGTGGCTTTTGGCGGGGGAGCGTTCTCGCTAGAGTCGGGGCCCGCGCGCGCCGCGCTCCGCGATGAAGACCTGCAAGCAGCCAAGATGAAGACCAAGCCGGACGGACGCTGGTGGTCGCTGCTCGGCATCCTCGTCCTCGTGACCCACGCCTCGCTATTCGGCGTGGGCGCGGTAGGCGAGGACTTCCAGGTGCTCGTGGAGGCCTCGCGCGCCGTGCACCCCGAGCTCGGCGGCGGGATCGACCTCGGCGAGGACCTGTTCGACGACCGTCCGGGCACCCGCGGGCGTCCGCTGGCCGCGCTCTCGCTCGGGGCCTCGAGCTGGCTGTGGACCTCGGAGGGGGTCTGGACACACTTCGCGCTCGGCGCGCTGCGCTTCGAGAACCTGCTGCTGCTCACGCTCATCGCCTGGTTCCTGGTCAGCTTCCTCAGGCGCCTGATCGGTCCGTGGACGGGGAGCGAGCACGCCAATGCGGCGAGCTGGGCCGCGTTCATGATGTTGCTCGTGCACCCGCTGTCCGTGGCTGCCGTCGCGTCGCCGGCCGCGCGCGGGGACCTGCTCGGCGGCGCGCTCGGAATGCTCGCGGGCGCGGCGTTCCTGCGCGGCAGGCAAGAGCGGCGCTACGGCTTCGTGCTCCTCGCGGGCCTCGCGACGCTCGCGGCCACGCTGGCCTCCGAGCTGGGCTTCCTCGTGCCGCTCTGGCTCGCTGTGCTCGAGTTCACCTCCGCGCGACGCTACCGGCCGCGCCACGTTCGGCTGCGAACGGCGTTCACGACGCTGATCGCGTTCGGCGCGCTCGCGGGGCTGGACGTCGCGCTGCGCGTCGCGCTCGAGGTCGACCCGTGGCCGGTCGAGCTGCAGGAGTCGCTGCTCGTCTGGACCGACGTGGGCGACCTGTTCAGCGCTCTGTTCTTCGGCCTGACCAAGCTGGGCGTCCTGATCCTGCCCGTGAACGGCGCCAACGCCGGCGGCCTCGGGTTCGTCATCGGCGCGGTCGTGCTCGTCCTCGTGGTTCAACCCGCGCTGCACGCCGGCCTTTCGGCGCCGCGCTTCTGGGTCACCGCGCTCGGCGTGTGGCTGTCGGTCATCGTCCTGGTCGAGGCGACGCGCGCGACGCTCGAGGTGGGGCCTGGGGACTTCAGCGGCTCGGGCGCGCTGTTCCCGGCCGTCGTCATCATGGCCATGGGCCTCAGCCTGGCGGCGACCGCCGTGTCCGGCACGCGCCGGCAGGTCGTGCCGCTCGTGGTCGCTTGCCTCCTGTGCACGCTCGCGCGCTCGAACGCGCGCGGCTGGCGCGCGGCGGCCAAGGACGCGGACGAGCTGTCCCACGCGCTGGCGGAGCTCGTCGACGCCCACGGCCCGCGCGGGCAGTTCCTCGTCCTCGATCCGCCGGGCCTCGTCGATCTCTTCGAAGCCTGTCCGCGCGAGCTCGGCTGGATGGTCGACCGCGCCATCACGGGCCGCGAGCTGCGGGCGGAGGACGTGAAGATCGATGGACTCGGCGAGTCGGCGTTCCGCGCGCTGTCGCGCCTCGAGCTGTTCGACGAGATGCGCGCGCGCGGCCTCGTCGCCGTGTTCTGGGGGCGGCTCGTCGACCCGGGACGATCGAGCGCGCGCTGGGTGGCGGAGCCGCTCGCCGCGCCCGGCGCGGCGCGGCAGGTCCTGGGTTGGCGCAACGCGAGTGACGAGCCGCGCACGGAGCTCGCCGGCCCGCACTGGACCGGCGTCGACGACGACGTCCCGGTCTACGCCGACTCCGCCTCGATCGAGTGCTTGACCGTGCGCCTCGCCGAGGGTGCCGACCCGCTCGTCCTGCTCGACGACATGCCGGAGATCGTCTGGCGCGCTCGCGGCGGCATCGTTCGCAAGGGGGAGCTCTTCGGCGTCTGGTTGATCGACGGAGACGGCTTGACCGCGGTCTTCGATCCGGGCTCCGAGCTCTCGTGGCTCCTGGGCCCGCGCATCGACAGCCTGCTGCTCGTGGGGGAGCTGGCGGAGGCCGCTGGCGCCGAGGCCTGGAAGCGACCGCCGTCGGTCGGCGGCCTGGCCGAGCCCGCCGTCGACCGCGACGACTGGCACTTCGGCGAGCCGGCCGCGCTCGGACTCCTCGATCCGGAGCTCCGCGAGAGCTGGCGCCTCGTGCTGCTCGACCTAGACACCCTCGACTCCGCCGAAGTGCTCTGTCGCTTCGATCGCAAGGGCGCGCTGGTCGCGCCCGGCGCCGAGGAGCTGGCGCAGGAGCTGCGCACGCAGCCGGGCAGCCTGGCCTGGGGACTGGAGCGCCGCGTCGAGGGACGGGTCCTCGAACGCCTCAGCGGTCGGCTCTAGCGGGCGAGGGGGAGCGGCGAGCTCGGTGACGGAGCCGCGGCCGCGCGCTGGACCTTCGGAGCACGAACGTCGCGGTGTCACGAACCGCGCGCTACGCTCCGCGGCTCCTCAACCCGCGCCTCACGCCATGACGACCCAGCCCAGCCGCGAGCTCGACTCGTTCCCGAACCCGAACCCCGAGCGCGACTACGAGATCCGCTTCGAGTGCCCCGAGTTCACCTGCCTGTGCCCGAAGACCGGACAGCCGGACTTCGCCACGATTCGGATTCGCTACACGCCGGACGAGCGCTGCGTCGAGCTGAAGAGCCTCAAGCTCTACCTGTGGTCCTACCGTGACGAGGGCGCGTTCCACGAGGCCGTCACGAACCGCATCCTGGAGGACCTCGTCGCCGTCTGCGCGCCGCGGCGCATGACCGTCGAGGGCGACTTCTACGTCCGCGGCGGCATCCGTACCGTGGTCGAGGTCTCGCATCCCTGAGGCGACTTCTGGCCAGGTTTTCCCGCGCTCAGGGGCGCTGGGAGCCCCTCGGGAGTCCGTGCGGAAGAGTTACAAAGGCGCCGCTATACCGGTCGTCGCTGAAGCACTACTCCGGAGCCTGGGGATCCGTCCCCATCGCTCAGACCACAGGACAACGAAACACGGGAGAACCACGTCATGTCGGATCACAACCAAGAAGCCTTGCTGCAGCGCGTCGATGCCCTCGAGAAGGAGAACCGCCGCATGAAGCGCCTCGGCCTGGGGCTGCTCGGCGCCTCGAGCCTGATCGCGCTGATGAGCGCCGCCGCGCCGGTGCTCTGCAAGACCGTCTGGGCCGAGCGGCTCGTCCTGCGCAACTCGAGCGGTCAGGACGTCATGACGATGGACGCCTACTCCGGCGACGTCCCGACGATCACCATGAAGGCCGACGACGGGAAGCGCGTGCGTCTCTCCTGGAACGAGGGCGTCCTGATGGACTTCCTGGACAAGCGCGGCGAGTCGGCGACCACCGTCAAGATC
>CAYGST010000123.1:0-10581 GCA_964352415.1 uncultured Planctomycetaceae bacterium
CTGGTAGCGGTCCTGGCTGAGGTTCTTGCCGCTGCCGGAGCGGTTCAGGTCGAAGGCCGGGTACTCCTGCTGGAGCTCGACGCGCCAGCGAGCCTCGGACGTCGCGGGCGCGGCCTCCCCCTCGGGGAGCTCGGGCGCGCGGCTGTAGGCGGCGATCGAGACGATGCTCGGCGCGACGTGGTCCGCGATGCCGCGGTAGGCCTTCTCGAGCTCGAGCGCGACGGCGATCCCTTCGATCACCGGCGTCTCGTCGACGCCGGACACGTCCGCGGGCGGGCAGGTCACGGGCTCGGCCGGCTGCGGGCCGCCTGCGAGGGCGAGGAGATGGAAGACGAGGAAGGGCTGGATCACGCTCATGAGCAAACGACTCCGCGGCGGGGAGACTGGGGTTGGAGCCCGGAAGTCTCCCCGCCGCGGAGGCGGAGCGCGTGAACGGTCGTTGAACGTCCCGCGAACGGAGAAGGCGCCCTTCCTAGAAGGGCCCCTTCCCGTGCAGGACCAAGCGTCAGGGGAGGACGATGACCGTGACCGAGTCGGACGTTTGCAGGCCGCCGGCCCCGGCGTCCCGGAAGATCGCCTGGAAGGTCAGGCTGCTCCCGGGGCTGGCGCCGAGCGCACCGAGGTTCACCTGGAGCGTCGCGAGGCCGGCGGCGTTCGTCTGGCCGGCCGCGAGACGACCAACGCCGCCGCTGACGCACAGGAAGCCGCCGCCGAGCGGCAGCTGCACCTCCTGGTTGCCGTGCAGGAAGTAGGCGGACTGCCCGGCCGGGGCATCGGCGAGCTCGAGCGAGAGCGCCGCGTCCACGAGGCTGGCGCTACCGCGCGCCGCGATCCGCGCCGGCTCCCCCGTGGAGTTCGGCGTGCTCGTGCAGCCGCTCGTTCCGATCGGCGGCAGCACGCGACGGACGGCGACCTGATCGAAGGAGTCCTCGAACACGGCGAAGGTCGCGAAGCCCTGCGGGTCGACGCCATCGATCGAGGCGATGCGGCTCGCAGACGAGTAGCCACCTGCGAGCGGCGGGAGGAGCTGCTCGAACACGGCCTCCTGTGTGACCGGGTCGAGCCCGAAGATCGACATCCCGTTCTGACCGAACACGTTCGACTCGAGCGCGATCAGGTCGGGGTGACCGTCGCCGCTGAAGTCCGCGACTTCGATGAGGCGGCTACCGACGCACGGATCGACGCCGTTCGCGCAGTCGAAGCGACCGAGGGAGCCTCCGTCCGCGGACGAGGTCAGCTCGACGATCGGCGTGAACACGCCGCCCGTGGCGAAGTCGCGCAGACCGTCGCCGTCGAGGTCCGCGATCGAGCGGAACGGCTCGAGGTTCCCTGTCAGGAATGCCGCGCCCTGGCTCGCAAAGCTGTTCAGCAGAGCACCCGTGGCAGACGAGCGCACCTCGAAGCCCTTCACGCCATCCGAGTTCACCGGCGCCGCGAAGTCGTTCACGCCGTCGCCGTCCATGTCCGAGAGCAGCGCGAGACCGGAGAAGTAGTTCGCCGATTGGCCCGCAGCGCTGGCGTGGTACAGCACCTGGCCGGTCTGCGTCGAGAGCAGCGTCCACGTCGAGGCAAAGGACCCGAGGCTCGAGCTGCACAGCACGTCCTCGATCCCATCGCCGTCCGCGTCCGCCACGGCAGTGATGTCAGCGAAGCCGTTGAGCGGGACGCCCGCGGGCACCTGGAAGTCGTCCAACAGCGCGCCGTCGGCGCCCGAGTAGATCCGCAGGAGCCCTTCGAAGGAGTTCCAGGCGCCCGACTCCGTTCCGATCGTGGCGATCTCGGGTATGCCATCGCCGGAGATGTCGGAGATCGCGGCGAAGCCGACGCCGAAGAACAGCGCTTCGAACGGAGTGGTCAGCGTGTACAGGAGCGCGCCCGTCGCACCGGAGTGCAGCGTGGCGATCTCGCCGCCGCCGTGACCGAACACGCCGATGACCAGCTCCGCGACCCCGTCTCCATCGAGGTCCGGCATGGCTTCAAGGGTGTTGCCCCAACCGTGCAGGATCGTCGTGGGACGATCGATACGGTAGAGCGATTCGGTCTGGCACAGGGCCGGCGTTGCGAGCGCGGCGGCGACGAGGGGGAGGAGTCGAAGGTTCATGGGAAGCTCAGGTTGGGGGTTGAGGCGAGTCTCACCCACCTACAGCTGGCCGACGGCTCCTCCGTTTCAGGCCGCTCGAGAATCTCCTTCCGCTACTCGGAGCGCAGCAGGACGTGCGCGACGCGCAGGCCGTCCTCAGCGTAGCGGAACGCGCCGCTGTCCCCCGAAACGGCAGCGAAGCCCTCCGCGCGCACCGTCCACGTGATGTCCGCGGAACGCGGGAGGGCGCGCAGCGGCGCTTGCCCCGAGAAGCGATTCCAGCGCATCCCACCGGCCACCAGGACCCAGTTCGACGCCGCGCCACCAGAGGACGAAGCCCCGTCGGCGGAGTCGTGCAGGAAGCGCCGCGGCGCGCCCCCATCGATCCGCAGCTCGACCTCGAAGCGCTCGAGCGCTCGGCCGGTCGCCGCGTCCACCACCTCGAAGCCGCAGTCGGCCGTCGGCTCCTCGTCGAGCAGTCGAACGCGCACGGCCTCGTCGGGCGCACGCAGCACGGTGGGCTTCTGCTGGAACGTGACCGCGTCGGCCAGCGACAGCACGTCGATCCGCAGCCCCCCCACCGGAACGTCTTCGAACGCGAAGCGCGCCGTGAGGCGCCCGTCCGATCCCGCGCTCCAGGTCGTCGGGTACACGTCGAGGACCCGCTCCCCGTGGAACAGGAACACGAGCAGCTGCCCGCGATACTGACCCGACGCGCTCTCGATCTCTCCGGCGAGCGGCCCAGCCACCTCGTAGGGCGTGAGCGAGACGTCCTCCACGTGGCGCTGCGCGGCGACGAGCGTGACGTCGCGCGTGACGGGTTCGCTCACCGGCGCGGTCACGCGCAGCTCGTGGTCACCGGGCTCGATCCAGAGCAGCGCGTAGCGCCCGTCGTCGTCGAGGCGGGTCCAGGCGACGACGCGCTCCGGGTCGTCGCGCCGGTGGAGACTCACGACGGCCTTGCGGAGGTCCACCGCGGTTACGCCTTCGATGCGGCCCGTGAGGACCGAGGTCGCGCGCAGCTCGACCTCGACGCGGGGCACGTCGAGCGGAACGGGGTCGTCGAGCCGCGCCGAGCCCCAGGCGAAGCCCGTCTCGTCGCGTACCTCGAGTCGCCACGCCGCTCCGCTCACGTTCGAACCCCGAGGGAGCCCCGCGAAGCGTAGCCAGGGGTGCAGGTCTCCGGCGGCGGGAGTACGCAGCGGGGCGAGCTCTCGAGGCAACGCATCCTCGGTGAACTCGGAGAGCCCGTCTGCGGTCAGCCTGCCCTCGAGCTCCGCGAGGGCCACGCCGGGCGATCTCGTCAGATCGACGCGGAAGGTTGGACCGACGGGGAGCGCCAGCTCACCGCTCTCGGGCAGCGCGACGCTCGCGCGCTGCGGCGCAAGGCGCTCGCGGCGACCGTGCGAGGCGATCCGCTCCACGGCGAGGCGAGGGTGATCGATCGGCGTTGCGCTGGTCGCTTCGCGGACAATTTCCACGCGGCCTCGATCATCACTGACGAGGTCACGGTCCCCGACGCGAAGGAGGAAGGCGACCAGCGGCGCGCCCGTGCGCTCGTCGACCAGGTCGAGCTCGCGCAGGCCACCGGGCGGCGCGGGGGCGAGGGCCGTGAAAGCCGGAATCCGCGCGCCCCGCTCGGCCGCGCCGTTCTCTGCGGCGTCGACCAGTACGGCCGCTGTTTCGCTCTCGTTCTCCAGCCCGAACGTCCCTTGCAAGTCGTCACCGAGGGACCCGTAGAGCCCGAACAGGCCGAGGAGCGCGAGGGACACGCCCGCCAGGACACCCGCGACCGACACGCCAGCCGCTGCCAGCTCTGGCTGCGGCAGCAGCGGGCGCAGCAGGAGCACCCAGGCGCGCCGATCGCCGCCGTGCTCCTCGTCGAGTCGTTCGCGGAGCTGCTGGAGCCCGCGGTGGAGATGCGTCCGCACGGTCGCCGCGGGCAGCTCGCGGAGCGCGGCGATCTCCTTGGGCGTCAGCCCCTCGAAGTAGCGCAGGAGGATCGTCGAACGATACGGATCGTCGAGAGCCAGCACGGCGTGCACGAGCCGCTGCTGCTGCTCCGCGCGCTCCACGAGGTCGTGCGTGCTCGGCATCTCCTCCGCGCGTGCGACCTCGGCCTCGCGCGCGCTCTGCCCCGCGCGGCGCCGCGCCCGAAGCGCGGCGGCGTTGCGCACGACGCGTCCAAGCCACGGGCGCAGCGGCCGGTCCGTGTCCGGCCTGGCGCGCAGGAACGCGAGCCAGGTCTCCTGCACGAGATCGTCGGCCGCCCCGGGGTCCTGCACCAGCTCGAACGCCAGCTTGCGGATCCAGGCCGCGTGCTCGAGGAGCGGGTCGGGGTTCAGGGGGGCGTCGTAGGACTCCATGGCCAGCAGCATGCGCCGGCCGCGCCTGCGTTTCGCAGGATACGGGATCCCCCGCACGGCGGGTCCGCAGCGCGGGTCCGCACAAATGGAAGGGAGCCGGCCCCATGGCCGGCTCCCCTCGATCGAACGGGCCGAAGCCCGCGCTCTAGTTCTTGACGGCGACCTCGGTCGCCTTCGTCGCGGTGCAGCTCACCGGCTTCTGCTCCTGGGAACAGGCCGACGGCGTGCTCACCGGGGTGGCCTTCGTCTCACAGCTGGAGGCCTTCTCGCAGCTGGCCTCGGCCGGAGCGGAGACGGGCTGAGCCTTGGTCTCGGAGCAGCAGCCCGAAGCCTTCGCGGGTGCGGAGACGGGCATGGCAGCGGCCTTCGAGCAGCTGGTCGACTTCGTCGAGTAGGCGGCGCGGACGGCCTTGGTGCCGGCCGTCCAGAGGCACTTGCCTTCGGTCGCGGCGACCGGAGCGGCCTTCGTCGAGCACGAGGACTTGGAAGCGCAGTCGGCCGTGTCGGCGACGACCTGCGCGGCCTTGGCCGCGGTGCAGTGCGAGGCGTCGACGACGGCGGTGGCCTTCGTCGAGCAGGCGCTCTGCGTCGCGCAGTCGGAGATCGCGGCGACCGGCGCCGCCTTCTGCGACGAGCAGGCGCTCGGCGCGTCGCTGACGATCAGGGCCTTGGTGGCCGAGCAGCTCGACTCGGTCGCGCACTCCGCCTTGTCGGCGACCGGAGCCGCCTTGGTGCTGGAGCACTCGCTCTTCGTCGCGCAGTCCGACTTGACGGCGACCGTCGTGGCCTTGGCTTCGGAGCACTCGTTCTTGGTGGCGCAGTCCGACTTCGCGGCGACCGGAGCGGCCTTGGTGCTGGAGCACTCGCTCTTCGTCGCGCAGTCGGTGGTCGCGGCGACCGGGGCAGCCTTCTGCGACGAGCAGGCGCTCGGCGCGTCGCTCACGATCAGCGCCTTCGTGGTCGAGCAGCTCGACTTCGTGGCGCAGTCGGACGTGTCGGCGACCGCAGTGGCCTTCGCGTCGGAGCACTCGCTCTTGGTCGCGCAGTCCGACTTGGCGGCGACGGTCGTGGCCTTGGCCTCGGAGCACTCGCTCTTGGTGGCGCAGTCCGACTTCGCGGCGACCGGGGCGGCCTTCTGCGACGAGCAGGCGCTCGGGGCGTCGCTCACGATCAGTGCCTTCGTGGTCGAGCAGCTCGACTTCGTGGCGCAGTCGGACGTGTCAGCGACCGGAGCGGCCTTGGTGCTGGAGCACTCGCTCTTCGTCGCGCAGTCCGAGGCCGCGGCGACCGGAGCGGCCTTCTGCGACGAGCAGGCGCTCGGCGCGTCGCTCACGATCAGCGCCTTCGTGGTCGAGCAGCTCGACTTCGTGGCGCAGTCGGACGTGTCGGCGACCGCAGTGGCCTTCTCGTCGGAGCACTCACTCTTCGTGGCGCAGTCCGACTTGACGGCGACCGTCGTGGCCTTGGCCTCGGAGCATTCGCTCTTGGTGGCGCAGTCCGACTTCGCGGCGACCGGGGCAGCCTTGGAGGTGCAGTCGATCTTGACGACGACGGGCGTGGCCTTCTTCGAGGAGCACTCCTGAACATCGACGACGGCCGTGGCCTTGGTGGACGAGCAAGAGTCGGTCGACTTCGTGCAGCTCGACGTCTCGGCCACCTGGGTGGCCTTCTTGGTGCACTCCTGGGGAGCGGCGACGCTCGTACCCAGGAACAGACCGACGGAAGCGAGGGTCAGCAGGATCGTTTTCATGGGGAGTCCTCGATGGAGGGGGTGCGCGCCCGCGCTGGCGGGCTGGATAGGAAGCAAAACGGTCCGGCGCGGGTGCCGTTCAGCCGTCGGGTCAGTATGTCACGGAGGCAATCGGCGCGCAGCGCCAATTCGTATCGGGTTGGTAAGCGCAGCCTGGAGCGGGCTCCAGCAACGGATTGCAGGGTCCGTAGCTCGCCTGGCAGGCGCTGACGCAGCGTGTACGATTTCGAGGACTCGAAGTTGGTGTGACCGAGGGCGAGGTTGAATCTCTCCTCGCTGAACGGCGAACTGACTCGTGAGGTGACTTTAGACATGCTGAAAGACCGAACCCTTCATGCGGCCGCGTGGCTCTCGCTCCTCGGAGCGAGCCTTGGACTCGTCCAGGGCGTCTCGACCCCCGCCCTCGCCGCCCAGGAACCGGCCCTGGATCGCAGTGCCCGAACTCCGGGCGCCCTGGCCGACCTCGAGGACGCGCTCGACTGCGCGAAGACCCTGTCGGAGGCCTTCCAGTCGCTGAGCGCCAAGGTGAGCCCCACCGTGGTCAGCATCACGTCGAACCTGCCGACGTCGCGCGGCGGCATGCGGCAGATCGCGCAGGGCTCGGGCGTCGTGATCAGCGTCGAGGGCCTGGTCGTCACGAACAACCACGTCGTCAAGGGCGGCGAGATCTTCTACGCCTCCTTCGAGGACGGACGCCAGACCGAGGCCGCCATCATCGGGATCGACCCCGACTCCGATCTGGCGGTCCTGCAGCTCGATCAGGGCGAGTACGACTTCGCCACGCTCTCCGCCGGCAAGCCGCAGGTCGGGGAGTTCGTCCTCGCGATGGGCAACCCGTTCGGCATGGGCCACACGGTGACCTCGGGCATCGTCAGCGCCCTCGGCAGGAAGGACATCGGCCTCGACCTCGTCTTCGAGGACTTCATCCAGACCAACGCGGAGATCAACCCCGGCAACAGCGGCGGGCCGCTGATCGACCTCTTTGGTCAGGTCGTCGGGATCAACACGGCGATCAGTGACGACTCCAACGGCGCTCGCCGCGGTCGGGGTCTGAGCTACTCCATCCCCGCCCCGATGGTCAGGCGAGTCGTCGACGACATCATCGCTTACGGCTACGTTCGTCGCGGCTACCTGGGCATCGAGCACCGCACGGCGCACGAAGCGTCCAGCAGCGGGCGCCGCTCCTGGCGACGAGGACCGATGCGCGGAGTCGCCGTGATGAAGGTCGTCGAGGACAGCCCGGCCTACGACGCCGGACTCGAGAGCGGAGACGTGCTGCTGTCGCTGGATGGCGTGCGGCTCAACGAGAAGGACCGTCTCGTCAGGGTGCTGGACCGCCTCGTGCCGGGAACCGAGACGGAGGTCGTGCTGGAGCGCGACGGTCGGCAGCTGACTCGCAAGCTGACGCTGGTGCAGCGCCCGGTGGCGAGCCGGACGATCGATCCTGCGGAGAACCCCTAGCACCGCACCGCCCAGCGCAACGCGGGCCCGCGGCGATCCTCTCGCCGCGGGCCCGCGCTGCATGGAGACGCCAGGTTCTCGCCTACGCGCCGGCGATCCGCTGCACGTACGCCGCGTACTCGGGCTCGAGGTCCTTCAGCTTCATCTCGAAGATCGTCTCGAAGTGCGAGGCAGCGCCCTTTCCGTCGAACGCGCTCTTCAGGTACTCGACGAACCTATCGCGATACTTGCCCTCGCTCGCGTTCACGAGGAAGAAGACGAACGTGTACGACTGGATGACGTACTTGTCCTCGTCCGTGCCGGTGCGGAAGGAGCCGCGATCGCCGTCGAGGACGCGCTTGAGCTCGATGGGCTCGTCGAAGGCCGCCTGCTTGGCGAACCAGTCGACGTAGGGCACGCCCGTCTCGATCTGGACGTCCCCCTGGCTCGGGCGCAGCGCGAAGGCGAAGGCGTTCGCCACGCCTTCACGCGACCACTCCGGCAGCTGACCGTTGCGATTGCCCATCGCCCAGCGGAAGGAGTTCGTCAGCATCATGTAGACGACGGCCTTGCGGATCTCGTGACGGTCCGCCTCCAGACCGCGAACGAGGACCGCGTTGCCGACGCGCTCGTACCAGGCGCTCCAGCCCGGCTGCGGAGGACGCGGCGCGTCGTCCGTCGCGGCGTAGACGTGCAGCTCCGGCGTCTCGTCGAACGGGTAGAGCGTCATCGCCTGCCCGATCGTGTCGTAGTACATCTGGTGGATGCGCTCGATGTCGACGGCCACGTCGAGCGCGAGGAGCGGGTCGACGTTGGTCTTCACGAGGTAGTGCGCGGTCGGCAGCTCCATCGCCGTCTTCCACTCGGAGGCGCGCTCGCGCAGCTCAGCGAGGGTCTTGTAGCGACCGCGGACGCGGATGCGCCAGCCCTTGCGCCCCTTGCTCCCACCGAGCTTGTTCCAGGCCTGCTCGTTCTCGTTGTCGACGAGCAAGATGCGGATCCAGAGGTTGCGCGCCTCGCCGGCGAGATCGACGCTCTCGGCCCACAGCGCGAGCTCGGCCAGGGCCGCCGTGTTGTTGCGGTCGAGCGCCGCGAAGCGCGCGAGGAACGTCCGCATCTGACTCTCGATCGAGAGCACCTGCGCGACCTCGCTGCGGGCCACCTCCTTGATCTTGCTGCCGCCGGCCTTGTACAGCACGCGCGAGTCGTCCTCGAACATGACGCGACACTCGATCTCCTTGCCGGACTCGAGAATGACGACGTCGGGCTTGTCGCCGGAGGCCGCGGCGACGGCGAGGAGCAGGGGGGCGAGGAAGAGCATCATCGAGGTCGGTCCTGGGTACGGCGGTCGTGGTCGATCCGGCGCGGGTCGCCGGTGGTGGAGTCCGTGGGGCCGAGGATCCTAGCTCGACGCCTTCGCCATGGGGATGGCCGTTCGCCGAGGACGCGCAACGCGCGATCTGGGCAGCGTCGTGAGGCGTTCCAACGTATCCCTCACGGCACCTGCCGGGCCGCTTCCTCGTCCCCGGGCCGAGGAATGCTAGGGTTCACACCTCGTTTTCCTCGAACCGGAGTTCACCCATGAAGCTGCTCCTGATCATCCCGGCGCTCGGCCTGTTCTGGCCGGCGGCGCCGCCCGCCACGGCGACGACACCCGCGCCCCTCGCGGTCCAAGACACCGCGACCCAAGTCTACGAACGGCTGACCGCCGAAGCCGAGGCCGCCAACACGGCCTGGCGCAAGGAGCTCTCGGAGCTGCGCAAGGCCGCTCAGGAGACGGGCGAGGAGGTCCCCGCCGAAGCCTGGGTTCGTCCGTATGGCCCGCTCATCCCGAAGTTCCTCGCCGCCGCCGACACCTACGCCGGCACTGAGGACGCCGTTCCCTTCCTGACCTGGGTCGTGCAGAACGGCTTCGGCGTCGACGACGAGCAGGCGAAGGAGACCTTCCGCAAGCTCGTCGACGTACACGTCGAGTCGCCGCAGCTCGAGTCGCTCGGAGGGTTCCTCGGACAGCTCGGTTACCACTTCAAGGAGAAGGAGGCCGCCAGCCTCGTCGCGACCATCGAGAAGGAGACGTCGAGTGACACGCTCCGCGCCTGGGCCGTGTACACGCGCTGCTCCACGACCCTCGAGAAGGCTGCCATCGACTCGGACGAGTTCCTGAAGGCCAAGGGCGAAGTTCTCGCCGCGCTCGAGAAGACCAAAGACCGTCGCCTCACTTCGGAAGCGAAGGGCCAGATCGACGTCCGCGAGACGTTCTCCATCGGCATGGCCGCGCCCGACATCACCGGCATCGACCTCGACGGCACGAAGTTCGCGCTGTCCGACTACAAGGGCAAGGTCCTGTTCGTCGACTTCTGGGGCGATTGGTGAGGCCCCTGCCGGGCCCTGTACCCCCACGAGCGGTCGCTCGTGGAAGAGATGAAGGACAAGCCGTTCGCGCTCGTGGGCGTGAACTCGGACGACGTTGCGCGCGCCAAGAAGGCCATCGAGGAAAACAAGCTGAACTGGCGCAGCTTCCAGAACTCCCCGGAGGGCGCCGAGCGCTCCATCTCGGACGACTGGTACGTCCGCGGCTGGCCGACGATCGTCGTCCTCGACGCTGACATGAAGATCCAGTACCGCGGCCACGACGGCCACAAGGCCACGGAGATCGCCAAGGAGCTCGTCACGAAGCTCGAGGCGAAGCAGGCCGAGTAAGCGGAGACGAGACGAGCGGCGTCTGGTGCCGCTCCGACCGCGCAGTAGCGAGGCGCGCGCCGCGGGGTGCGCGCCTCGCTTCGTTCACGAGCGCTGTAACGGCCTGGACGCCACTCCCCGGGCACACGGTGCCCTCCACGACCATCGGCCGGGGAAAGCGGGCGGGGCCTCTCCCCGATTCGGGGCGATTGCCGGATACTCCGGGGGTCGCCCCCCCTCATTCCCCGTCTGCCGCCCCCCCCCCC
>CAYGST010000124.1:0-10574 GCA_964352415.1 uncultured Planctomycetaceae bacterium
GTTCACGGTCGCGACGCGGCCGCCCAGCACCCGCCCGCGGTCGAGCTGCGGGTTCCACTCGAGGGGCTGCCCGGCGAACAGGGACAGCGTCGTCGCCGCGCCGCCCTCGCCCTCGTGCTCCACCCGGATCTCGACCTCGCCGAGTGCGAGGTTCGCCAGCTCGAAGCGGCCGTCCGCGCCCGTCGTCGTCATCGACGACTCGGGTGCGCCGTAGCGTCCGCTCGAGAGCTGCGCGCCGCCCACCGGCTCGCCCTCGGCGTTCGTCACGCGGCCGCGGACCACGCCGGAGGGGTCGAGGACGACGACGCGCTCGGCGCGTTCTCCGGCCGTGAAGCCCAGGGGCTCGAGGATCGGCGCGAAGCCAGGCTTGCGCGCCATCCAGAGTCCACGCGCTGCCGGCAGGCCCGTCAGCTCGAACGAGCCATCGGCCGCGCTGAGCGTCTCGTAGGGCGGCAAGCCGTGCTCGTCCTCGCCTTCGGATCCCGTGCTCATGCCCGGGTCGTCCGGATGGAAGAACAGGCGCACGTCAGAGACGGGCGCGCCCGCGCGATCGACGCAGCGACCTTCGAGCTGCGCGCCGCCCGCGGTCAGGCGCAGGTCGAGGCGCACCGTGTCGCCGGGCGTGCCGTGCACCTGCAGCAGCGACGCGGGGCCGAAGCCCGCCGCCATCGCCGCGATGCGACGCCGCGGCGGCACCTGCGCGACGCGAAACGAGCCATCGGCCTCCGTCTCAGCGACGAGGTAGCCGTTCGTGTCGATGCCGTACTCGGAGACCCAGAGGCGCGCGCCCGCGACGCCGCGGCCGTCGGGGGAGAGCACGCGCCCTTCGACGTCCACGCCGAGCGGGAACTCCACCTCGAGCTCCGCGGTCTCCCCCGCGACGATCGTCACGTTCCAGCTGCCGGCGATGTCGAACGACGCACGTACCGCTCCCGGCTCGAGCGCTTCAAAGCGCACGGCTCCGGCTTCGTCGGTGCGCGCGAGCATGCGGTCGTGGAACGGATCCGCGCGGCTGCCCCAGCGGTACAGCGTGACCTCGCGGTCCGTCGCGGGCTCGCCGGTGGCGTAGCGCGCCGTCAGCAGCAGCGCGCCGAACTCGGCCTCCGCGACGACGGTCGGGTCGCCGGCTTCCCGCGCGGGCTGCGCAGCGAACGAAGCGTCGACGCGCGCGCCGTCGTTCGCCGAAGGCGGTCCCCCGACAGGCGCTGCCGGGTCCTCGTGCTCGGGGAGCGTGGTGGAGACCGTCGATGCCGGCGCGTCCTGCACGGGGCACTCGACGGGTTCGGTGTCGAGGAGGGTTCCTCCTGCGACCAGCGCGAGGAGCGCAACGGCTCCCGCGGCGGCCCACTTCGTCTGCGTGCTCATGATCAACGTCCCGGTCATCGTGGTCGTGCCCGCCGTCCAGAGCGCGGCGCGCTCGGCGATCGGCGGACGGGCCACCAGGGCGATCAACGCCGCGCACCACGGATCACGCCCGTGGCTTCGATCGAGGCGTTCGCGCAGCTGCAGTCGCGCGCGTCGCAGCCGGCTCTCGATCGTGGCCACGGGACAGCCTGCCTCCGCGGCGAGCCGCGCGACGGACTTGTCCTCGTAGTAGCGACCGAAGACCGCGGAGCGATAGGGCTCGTCGAGGGCGAGAACCGCCTCGCTCACGACGCGCAGCACGCTCTCCCGGCCGAGCTCGGCCGCGACCGACGGCAGCGCCTCGTCGCGCGCCCCGCGCTCCTCGCGCACGCGTCGCCGCGCGCCGCTGCGCAGCTTGCGCAGCGCGAAGCGCCTGGCGACGGTCTCCAGCCAGGCGGTCAACGCCTGGCCGGAGCGCGGCGGCGCTTCGAGCGCCGCCAGCCACGTCTCCTGCGCCACGTCCTCCGCGAGCCCCTCGTCCGCGAGCAGCCTGCGCGCAACCGCGCGGACGAATCCAGCGTGGCGAGCGAGAGCGTGCGGAGTGACGGCTTCGGTGTTCTGTGCTTCGTGCGCGTGGTCCATGGGCGAGGGGATCTTCCTGGTGTACGGGAAGGAGCCCACCGCCGCCGCGATCCATGCACGCGATTCGCAATCGCCGTGTAGAACTCGCGTTCGAGCGCGGAGGGCGACGAAGGGCCGCCCACCGCGCTCCACGGACATCGGCTACTTGGCCGGCGTCAGACGCACGACCAGGCTGCCGCCGCTCGCCGGCGGCCACTCGATGGTCGCCGGGGCGTAGCCCTCGACGGTCAGCTCGTAGGCACCGTTCGGGATGCGCAGATCGCAGCGGCCCTCGCCATCGGTCTGCCACGGCTTGATGCGGCGGCGGCGGAAGCCCTTCTCGGGCAGGCCCACCTCCCACGCGGCGTCGACGTCGGCGAGCGGCTCACCGGTCTTCGCGTCGAGGAGCTCCAGCGTGCCCGGCTCGAGCGTGATCGTCGCCTCGGCGACGTGCGGCGTGGCGACCTGGAAGCGGAGCGTCTCGGGAAGCACCGTCGCCCAGCGGCCGTTCTTCGCAATCAAGGCGAGCCGGTAGGAACCGGGCGCGTAGGCGCCGAGGTCCATGGGCTCGTTCCCGGTGCGGCCGACCTCGACCGAGAGGTTCATCCCGCTCGAGCCCTTCACCCGCGCGGTCGGATCGGCTTCGGACCAGATCCACGTGGAGACCTCGGTGGGGCCGACGCCGGCCTCACCGAGAACCAGGGTCAGCGGCGCCGGAACGAGGCGGCTGAGGTCGTACCGCGCGGGAGCGGCTTCGCTCCCTGCGACGCGCACGTTCTCCTCGTGGAACTCGACCCAGGAGCCCGGGAACTCCATCCCCGGCTGCGGCCCCGGACTCGACGGACCGCAGAGGCCGAAGCGCAGCGTCCAGACTCCCGGAGGGAACGGCCCGATCGCGAAGGTGGCGTCCTCGGCCAGCTGCACGCGCTCGACGCCGAACGGCCCCATCGCCGGGCCGAAGCCCTCGTCGCCTTCGAGCGCAGCCTGGATGCCGATCGTCTGGGGAGCGACGCCTTCGGGCAGCTGCACGACGCCGCGCACCAGCGAACCGCGCGGGATCGCGAGCCGCACGGGCTCGACATCGCTCGCTGTCCTCGTCAGCGTTCGATCGACCTGGAACCAGGGTCCCTGGTTCACGCGCAGGGTCCACTGACCCGGATCCAGGTCGGCGAAGGTGAAGCGCCCCGCTTCGTCCGTGCGCGTCTTCGCGTGGATCGAAGGCACCGGGCCCTGCTTGTCCATCATGTGCGTGTTCGGGCCGAGGTCGTGGCCGGCGCGCTCCCCGCGCGTCACCTGGACCAGCACGTCGCCGACCGGCGCGCCGTCACCGACCGTCACCACGACACCAACCAGGCCATCCGAGGCTCCCGTCTCCTCGCCGACCTCGACGCGCAGCTTCGTCGTGACGCCGGCGAGCAGCGCGTCGATCCGCCCCCGCTTCTCGCCGTACTCCGCCGTGGTCAACGTGTAGCCGTACTCGCCGGGGAGGAGGTTCTCGATGAGCACGGAGGCGGCGTCCGGGTCGAGCTCGACCTCGAACGGCCTCGGCTGGGTCATCATGCCCGAGGCGAAGCGGCGCAGGGCAGGCGCGAGCTCCAGCGCGGTGAGCGCGAGGTCGGCGCCGCTCGCCTCGTCGACGACCAGCACCTCGAGGCTCGCCGCGCCGACGACGTCGAAGCGATGCTCCTCGCCCGTCTTGCAGATCGCGCGGAACGGACGAAAGTTCGGGTCCGTGCACTCGACTTCGTAGGCACCGGGTGCGAGCCCGGAGAAGTAGAACGGACCGACCGGGCCGTAGCGGTCCGAAGCGAGGGCAGTCTCCGCATCCCGCAGGAGCCGCACGTGGGACGTGTCCGGAGTCACGCCGAACTCGCGGGTCCGCAGCTCGACCACGAGGCAGGTGCTCGGCGACGGTCCGTCGTAGCGGACCGTCACCTCGGCCTGCTCGTCGGCGACGACGACGACCTGGGCCAGGAGTTCGTCACGGAGCAGCGGGTGCGTGAGCTTCACGACCGTGGAGGCCGGGGCGACGCGGGTGAGCGTCACCTCGCTGGCTCCCGCCCCGAAGCCCTGGCTCATCGAGAAGCCCGGACGGCTCTGGCCCGGGATCTGAACGTCCGAGGACAGCGACACGCTCCAGCCCGTGGCGTCGAGCGGCGCATCGGCGCCGTCCACGAGGACAACGCGCACCGAGCCGGATCGCAGGAGCGTCAATGCGTCCAGGTCCAGCGACACCCCCGGTCCCAGGTCGACCCCACGCCAGCCGTTACTCACGAAGCGCTCGGAGTGCTGAACGACGCTGGCCCTGTACCCACCGTCCAGCTCGATCCGTAGCTCGAACGCGCCCGAGGACGTGGTCTGCGCTTCGCAGCTGCGCACCTCCTCGATGCGTGCGCGGGGTCCAGCGCCCTGGGGCTCCTGCGGATACGCCTCCAGCTTTACGGTCACGCCCGTCGCGGGCGCACCATCGGGCAGCAGCAGACGACCACGCACGACGGCCTCCGACTTCGACGTGCGGTTCGTGCCCGGCCCTTGCAGCTCGAGCGTCGGCGCGAGCTCGCCGGCCGCGGTCGGCGGGCTCACCTCCCCCGACGTCTCCGTCACGCTCGCGAGCGCGCTCTCTCCTTCGCGTCCCCCTCCGACACTCGTCTCCACGTCGCGCTCTCCACCCAGCCAGGCCAGGGTCGAAAGCGTGACGACTCCACAAACGGTCAAGATCGACATCACGATCCATCCTCCACTCCAGGTACTCATCGACGTCAGTCCCGTCGCGGCCAGCTTCGAGCGAGGCTCGGCGAAGGCGGCGAGGGGCAGACTCCAGGCGGAACGCTGGCCTTGGTGGCGCGCATCGAGGTCGTCACGCAATCGCGCGAGGCCGCGCTTCAGTCGCGAGCGCACGGTCTCGAGCGGGACGCCGAGCTCGGTCGCGATCGCGGCCGGGCTCCTGTCCTCGAAGTAGCGCAGGAAGAGCGCGGTGCGGTAGGGCTCGGCCAGACGGTCGAGCGCCTGCGCGACCTCCGCCTGCAGCTCGAGGCCGCGGTCCGCGCGCTCGTCCACCGGAGCGCCCTCGGCGATCGCCACCTGCGCCTCTCGGTCGCGGCGGCGCACGTCCCCCCGCCGCGCGTTGCGGGCGAGGTTGCGTGCGATGGTCGCGAGCCAGGAGCGCGGCGCGTCCCCGTGTCGGGGAGGGACGCGCAGCGCCTGCAGCCACGTCTCCTGCGCGAGGTCGTCGGCTGCCGCGTCGTCGAGGACGAGGCCGCGGGCGAGTCGGCGCAGGAAGTCGTGGTGCTCGAGGAGCGTGGTTTCGTCGAAGGAGCTCATGGTTCGGGTTCCGGGGGAGGGATCGCCCTCCCGCAGGGGGAACACCGCTCGCAGCGAGGCGGGTGCAGCGACTCTTCGATTTCCTCGGCTGCGAGTCTACGCGGCGCGCGCGGTGCGCGCGGCCGCCCGCGAGCGCTGTCGCTGGCCATCCGGACGCGCTAGCCTGCGCGGATGGCCAAGTTCACCCCCTTCCTCGCCCTCTTCCTGCTCCTCGGCTGCCGCACGAGCGGCGCGCTGCCGGACGCCACGCCGCTGAAGTCCGTCGACGACTTCGAGCTCGAGCGCTACCTCGGCCTCTGGTACGAGATCGCCAAGTACCCGGTGTCCTTCGAGGACGGCCTCGTCGGCGTCACGGCGGAGTACAGCCTGCGCGAGGACGGCGACGTGCGCGTGCAGAACGGCGGCTTCGAGGGCAGCTTCGACGGCGAGCCGAGCGAGGCCACCGCGAAGGCCTGGGCCCCGGACCCAGGCCGTCCGGCCGAGCTGAAGGTGCAGTTCTTCTGGCCGTTCAGGGCCAAGTACTGGGTCGTCGCGCTCGATCCCGAGTACCGCTGGGCCGTCGTCGGCGAGCCGGGGCGCAAGTACCTGTGGATCCTGAGCCGTACGCCGCAGCTCGACGACGCGACCTACGAAGCGCTGCTCGTGCGGATTCGCGAGGAGCTCGGGTACGACACCGAGCGCCTCGAGCTCATGCCGCAGCGGGCGGAGTAGCCGCGCGCGCGGGCCGCCATGGGAACGCCGGCACGCAGCTCCAACTCGATTCCCCCGCCCGTGTCGCGGACGCGTGCTCTAATCGACGCTCCCCTTCGATCGGCCCCAACCTCGATCTCGATGCAGTCTCCCCCGCTCACGTTCGCCCTCCGACTCGGTTCTCTCCTCATCGCCGCGCTGGCTCTCACGCAGCCCGCGCAGGCCCAGGTCGACTACTCCCCGAACGGCTGGCCGTGGATCGCGCAGACGAACTCGGGGCCCGACGCGGTGGTCCCCGGCTGGTACTACAACCTCGGCCTCACCGGCGTGCGCATCGAGCTCGTCGCGAACGCGCCGAAGGAGATGGTCGTGCGTTACGTGTTCCCGGGCTCGCCCGCGGCGGGCCTCGTGCAGGTCGGCGATCGCCTGATCGGCGCCGGCGGAGTGGACTTCGTCGAGGCGCACCAGGACGGCTACGGGCCGAGCGTGTTCGGCGCCCAGGGCCCCGTCGGCGAGTTCGCGGTCGCGCTCGAGGCCGCGCAGGCGACGACCGGGAGCGGGCTGCTCCAGGTGCGGCTCATCCGGAACGCGACCACCAGCGACGTCGTGCTCGACGTCGGGCAGACCTACGGCGAGTTCTCGGCGACGTTCCCCGACAACTGCCCGAAGTCGCGCCGCATCCTCTCCGAGCTGCTCGACTACCTCGTGCAGACGCAGGGCTTCAACGGCTCCTGGGGCAACCCCGTGAACGACCTGTACGCGAGCCTGGCCCTGCTCGCCAGCAACAAGCCCGCGCACCGCGCCGCGGCCAAGAGCTGCGCGCAGAACCTCGCGAACACGACCGCGCCGACGAGCACCGACTGGCTCGTGAACTGGCGTTACATGACCGCCGGCATCGTCCTCTCCGAGTACTACCTGCAGACCGGCGAGGCGTGGGTCCTGCCCGAGCTCGAGGAGGTGCGCGACTTCCTGCTCTTCTCGCAGTACACGACTCACAGCCAGGTCGACCCGAACGCGCAGGTCACGCACCCCGGCAGCTTCCCGGACGACCCGCTCGACTCCTTCGGCGGCTGGGGCCACAACCCCGGCTTCGAGGGCTATGGCCCGATCAGCATGCTGACCGGTGAGGGCGCGCTGGTCTTCGCGCTGATGCAGCGCTGCGGCCTCGCGATCGATCAGGAGCGCCACGACTGGGCCTACGAGTTCCTCGCGCGCGGCACCGGGAACAACGGCTACCTCTGGTACAAGGACGAGGTCGCCTCCAACTCGAGCTGGGCCGACCACGGACGCACGGGCGCCTCGGCGGTCGCCAACTGGCTCAGCCCCTACAGCGGTTCGAAGTACCGCCGCCGCGCGCTGAACCACATCGAGGTCATGGGCACGCACCCCGAGAGCTTCCCCGACACGCACGGCTCGCCGATCCTCGGCATGGGCTTCGCCGCGATGGCGACGCGCTTCGAGCCGACCCAGTTCCGCGCCCTGATGGACGGCAACCGCTGGTGGTTCGCCCTCGCCCAGTGCACGGACGGCAGCTACTACTACCAGCCGAACCGCGACAACGCGGGCTACGGCGGGGACTCGCGCATCAGCGCGAGCGCGGTGACGGCCTTCGTGTTCAGCCTGCCGCGCAAGGCGCTGGTCGTGACGGGGAAGCCGTAGGGCCGAGCCTGGATGGCGCGCAACCGCGCGCCATCCGAAGGCGTCCCGCTCAGCGGCCGCTCGCCTTCAGCGTCTCGTCGAGCAGCTCGATCAGCTCCTCGCGCGAGTACGCGTAGGCCTGGTCGCGGTTCAGCTCGACGACGCGGTACAGGGCCGCCCGGATCGTCATCTCCGCTTCGCGCTCGTTCGGCACGACCATGTAGTGGCGCTTCGGGTTCTCGTCGCCCATCGCGTGCACGAAGGCCGCGGCGACCTCGTCGGGTTCCTTGTACTGGTCGCGGGACGGGCGTCCGAGGAAGGCCTCCATCTGCGCCTTGTAGCGCGAGCCTTCGGCCGTGTAGCCGCGCTTCTCCATGCGCGCGCGGGTGCTCGCCATGATCGCGGAGTTGTAGTTGCCCGGCTCGACGATGCTGACCTCGACGCCGAACGGCTCGAGCTCCTGCGCCAAGACGTCGGTGTAGGCCTCGACGGCGTGCTTGCTCATGCAGTACGCGCCACCGAGCCCCCAGGCCAAGGTGCCGGAGATGGAGCCCGTCGTGCTGACGCGCCCACCGCTCTCGATCAGGAGCGGGGCGAAGGCGCGCGTCACGCGGAACACGCCGGTCACGTTGACGTCCATCTGGAACTCGAGGTCGGAGACCGGCATCTCGATCAGCGGCCCGAGGACGGCGACGCCCGCGTTGTTGATCAGGCCGTGGAGCCCGCGACCGGCTTCGCTCACGAGCTTCACGGCCGCGTCGATCTCGTCCTGCTTCGTGACGTCGAGGCGGATCGCCTGCACGTGATCGAGCGCGTTCAGCGCGTCGAGGTCCTTCTGCTTGCGAGCGCCGGCGTACACGAAGTAGCCGTTCTCGACGAGCACTTCGGCGGTCCGGCGACCGATCCCGGTGCTCGCGCCGGTCACCAGCACCGCGCGGCGCGCGGCCTCGGAGGCCTCGCCGCCGTCCTGCGCAGCGGGCGCGGCGCCGCTGGAGCGGGTGGCGAGGGGGATCGCGGCGGCGAGGCCGAGGGCGACGAGAGCGAGGAGCTTGGGCAGGCGATTCATGGCGCGGGTGGGTCGAAGAGGCTCGAGGCGCACGGGGAACGGCTCCGCGCGTGCGGGCGTAGCCTACTCGCCGCCTCCCACCGTGACCGAGCCGAACTCCGCTGCGCGGGCTGGGAGGTCGCGTCACGACAGCGCAGACTCGCCCAGCCGCGCGCCGACCGTCGCGGCCCGACGCCCCATGCAAGACGAACCCACGCCCGAGCCGACCACCGCCCCCGCCGAACCCGCCCGGCGCTCCTCCTGGGTCGTCGAGGCCGTCGGCTGGTACGGCACCGCCGCAATCCTCGCCGCCTACGCCCTCACGAGCTTCGGCGCCATCGAGCAGGGCGCGCTCTACCAGACGCTCAACCTGACCGGCGCCGCCGGCGTCGGGGTCATCTGCTGGCGGCAGCGGACCTGGCAGCCGTTCTGGCTCGAGGTCGTCTGGGGCACCGTGGCGCTGATCGCGCTGGCGCAGCTGCTTCTCTGAGCCGGTGCGAAACGAAGGCGCGCGACGACTCGAGAGCCGCCGCGCGCGCAGGTCATCGAAGCGGCAGTGCGCCGCTCACCACTGGATGGAGTAGGCGTTCGTGACGTTGAACGAGCCTGTGCAGGTCGAGGCCTCGTCACGGAACCAGAACTGGTAGTGCCGCAGCTCGCCGCCCTGCAGCCCCTGGAGCTGCGCGACTTGGAGGTTGCTCGTCAACCCGTTGCCCGCGAAGAGGCTCACGGTGGCGAGCCGCTGCGTCTGCCCGTCCACGCAGCGCAGGCCGCTGCCGAACGGCATTCCCTGCGTGAGCATGTCGCCCCCGAACAGGACGCCGAACGAGCTCGGCGCGGCCCGGATGACGCTGAACCTCACCGAATCCGCGTTGACGTCGGGGACACCCACGGCCGCGAGCTTGGCGCTGAACCCGAAGGAGTTCGCGCAGCCGCCGTCCGGCGCGCCGTCGTTGCCGCACGGACAGCCGACTCCGAAGCAGGACGCGACGCCGGGCGCCGGAACGACCTCGATCGACACGCAGCAGCTGTAGGTGAGGGAGTTCGGCCCGTCGTAGGCGATCGGGAACGAGTACTCGCCGAGACCGACGGCGTTGCCCGCCGCGTCGGTCTGGTCCCAGAACTGCGTGAACGACTCGAACGGATCGAGGGTGATCTGCGACGAGGCGCAGTTGTACGTCTCGATGGCCGGACCGCTGCAGTCGCCGCCCGCCAGCACCGCCGGGAAGAGACAGGCGCTCGGAATGCTGATGGTCGAGCTGGAATTGTTGACGAGCTTGATGGCGACGGGCTCTCCGGGCTGCGGTCTGGCGTTGGAGATGTCCACGCGGACACCGGTGATGGCCTCGCAGTCGAGCTGGAACGCGAAGGCTGGTGAGCTGCCGAGGAGCAGCGTGGTGAGGAGGATCCGTGCGAAACGGGATGAGGGCATGGGTGCGCTAGGCTATGGCTCCGAGGAGCCGGGTCAGGGCGATACAACAGCCGGGGATCGGGTTGAGCCGCCCCGTCAGCAAGCGCTGTGCCACGGCCCGGTGGGCCCCGTTGGCCCCGCAGCAGCGGCCGGAACGACAGCGGCGCTCGCCCGAGGAACGTCTCTCCGCGCGCTTCCGCACCCGCCCGAGCCCTCGCATCCGCTCGACGGGAACGAGCAGGTCCCGCTGCACGCGCAGTCGTACGTCAGAGCGGTCGCTGAAGGAGTCGTCGAGCGCGAGGTACGAGAGGTCCGCCGTCCATCCGTTGCGGCGGCCGTCGAGGAAGCAAGTCACGCCGAGCGCGTACTCCTCGCCCGGCGAAGCGCCCGAACCGCCGTCCTCGCTGCGATCCGGCGCGAGGGGCGCGGCGCTCGAGTGAGCGCGGGCGCAGCGCAGCTGCGGTCGCGCCCTCGGCGAGCTCCCCGGGCGGCTCGTCGCGACGG
>CAYGST010000125.1:0-10564 GCA_964352415.1 uncultured Planctomycetaceae bacterium
GTGAAGAACACCGCCGTGATCCGCCCCAACGGAATCGTCACCGCAGAGCAAGCCCGAGGACTCCTGAGACGCTTCCGCGACCTCAACCTCGGCCCCTGTGGCATCGAGGTCACCGACCGTGGCCGCGTCGTCGTCTCGGGCTGCCTCTCCATCGACGCCCCGGTCGAGGGCGGCGTGCGCTACGCGCTGCGTGAGGTCGAGGGCGAGCGCATGCTCGTCATCCAGTGGAACGACGATCGCCTCGTCCTGCGCCTCACGGCCGCCGACCACTCGACGATCGACGGCGAGCTCGGCGTGCAGCTCTCCTGCGACGGACTGGGTCGCGTCTCGGCTCCGGAGCTGGGTGCCCGCCTGCACCTCGAGAGCTCGGACGCCCGCGACATCGAGCACTTCCTGCGCCGGATCGTGCGCGCGGTGTACGCGCAGGCCGGGCGGGCGGCGTAGTCGGCGCGCCAGGCCTCTGCGGTTCGGCCGGGCGAGAGCTCGCGCTGGCCTCGCGTTCTGGACAGCGAACGTCCCGGGTCCGGTGGTGGCCAAGCTCGCGATCACGGCGCCACCTGCCGAAGGTGGAAGTCACCCAGGCCAAGCACGAACGCGTCCTTCAGCCAGACGAGCGTCTGACGCCACACGCCGAGGTCGGTGAGCACCTGGGCGAATGGCAGGAAGTTCGGGCCGGCGGGCGCGGCGACGTACCAGACGGCCCCGGGCTTGGACGCGGCGAGCACACCCGCGAACGCACCTCGGAGGAACGACTCCAGCTCGGAACCCTGCAGGTCGTCGTTCTGAATCGTGAGCGCGTCCTCGGTGCCGCCTTCGTAGCTCACCCCGTAGGGCGGGTCGGTCCAGATGAGGTCTGCGCGCTCTCCGTCGAGCAGGGCGTCGTAGGAGGACTCCTCCGTCGCGCTACCGCAGAGGAGCATGTGCCGACCGAGGAGCCACAGGTCTCCGGCCTGGGTGATCGCCTCCTCTTGCAGCTCCCCGGGGCCCGGATCGTCCAGCTCCGGCTCCTCCAGGTCATCGATCAGCCCTTCCAGGAGCTCGTCGATCTCCCCCTCGTCAAAGCCGACGCCATCCAGCGCACCTTCGTCGCGCAGCGTGGACAGGAGACGACCGAGCGTGTCCTCGTCCCACTCGGCGAGCTCGCCGGTTCTGTTGAGCGCGATGCCCAGGGCCGTAGCCTCGACCTCACTGAGCTCCAGCTCGACGATATCGCACTCGGTCCAGCCGAGGCTCCGCATCGCTTCGAGCCGGCCGTTGCCGCCGATAACGCGCCCGCCGCCCTTCAGCACGACGAGGGGCTCCACCTGCGCGAAGCGTTGCAGGCTGGCCCGGATCGCGTCGAGGTTTCGGGCGTCGTGGGCCCGGGCATTGCTCGGGTCCTGGTGCAGGGATTCCAGGGGGACTCGACGGACTTCGAGCCCGGTCTCGGTGGTGGCCAATGTGCATCTCCGTGCGCGTGTGAGCGGGCCACGCTTGGAGATGAGACTTGGACTTATCCCGGCCCGAGGGGGATAGAGAGAAGCCTAGCACCTACTGGGGCCAGCCCCAAGGAGAAAGTCCGAAGCCCTTCGTACTTGAGACCCCCAATCCCGCTTCTGGGGGCCGTCAAGGCCGGTGCAGCCCGGAAATCGGACAACCTCCGGGCAACCTGCGGAACGGTTGCCAGGAGGTCGTCGAGGGGGTCAGGAGGGTCCGATTACCGTACTAATTGGACGGCGTCTATATCTACCTCACCCCGCTTGGCATTGCCCGAATCAAACGATGCCCCTGGCCTGAGTACAGATATAGACGCGGAGCAGGTGCGCCCTTCCCGCGACCAAGCGCACTCTCTGCCAATACGTAGTCGAGCGTGCCGTCAGAGTCCTGATCGCCCACCAGCCGCACCGCGCATCCCAGACGAAAACAATGAGAATCCGCGTGCACAGCGAGCGACAACTTGTCAGTCGCGACATTATAGAAATATGCCCCCCCGCTACTCAAAGAGAGCTCAGAAGAGCCAATCACGACGCCAGCGGGGCTAGCATCATCCAAGCTTCCAGCGACATCAAAATCAGTAGCAAAACCGCAGCTCCACCCATCCTTGTCACACTCAGCCTTGGCGAGGCGCCCCGCGTGCTCATCCACAGCCCTCACCACCTCTCCTGTAGTTGCGTCAAGCACGACTAGCCCTCTTCCGGACACAGGCTCAATCATGTCAGTTGCCGCAACAACTAAAGACATGCCACCATCCCCATTCAGTGTAGCCAGACCGCGCAGCCCGGACCACCGGCCTAAAACAAGCCCAGCCAGACGCACACACCCGGGAGAAGCGCCTGAGCGCCCAAACCTGAAATAATAAGCCGTGCTCCGCTGCTCCTCACCACTCTCGATCGCCCTGCAAATCACACCAACCGCGCTCGCTCTCTCAGCCCCACCCATTCGCACCCAGTTCGGCTCACCGACAAACCGGACGCCATCAGGTGCGTCAAGAGACTCGCGAGCAACTAGCTCTGAAACGCCAAGCGTACGGATCAGCAATCTATCCCATAAAGGGCTCCTGTCCGCATCAAACGAGTGATACTCCGACGACTCCGGCGCTTTCTGCTGCCGTTCAAGAATCGCAGCGCCAGTCGCATTACCATTACCCTCGCGGCCACCGCCAACTCCGATTCGAGCCACCGGCCAATGAGCACCGGAAGGCAGGCCTACCCACTCAGCAAGCCGCGAACCGCTTTCCCCTGAAATTATAAAAATCCCCCTATCGCCAGCCCGACCACTTAGCGCACTCGACCAAGACACTGCGACGTCGTCAACTCCGGCAGAGTCCCAATCACCAATTCGGCTCATGCCCTGCACCCGCTGGCCCGCATCGACTCCGTCGTGCTCGTACGTCCAAAGCACCGACCCCGCGCTCAAGCTCACGCCATGGACTCGCCAATTCAGATCCGCCTTGCTGACCGCGCCCTCTAGATACGTACGATCATCCAGAATTGCAACGACGTTCACCCGCGAACCATCACCAGCAAAGAGAGGTTCAAATGCCGTGCCCAGTTCCCATGACTGCGCAGTTGCGACCGACGCCCGGCCACCCCCATCCCCCCGCTGTCGAGCTGGGACCAAGGCGCCCAAAAGAGAAGCGACAGCAACGCACGGCACAATCGTCCCGAGCCGCGTGCCTGCCCCCGTGAGGGATCGAACCCACAAACCAAATCTCATCCAGCGCACCATAAGCCAAACCCTCCGTGCTTGTTTATCAAGGCTAAGACGCCACCTAGTCAGCCGCAGTGGCGAATGCGCTCCCATCCAAAAATGACTGACTACCTACAGAATCGCTCACTCTAGGCACCGCACTCCCTAGAGGGCGGCCACTGTTGCAGTCCTCCGCGCAGTCAGTGCACCGAACCAAGAATATCGTCCTCAGCTCGCAGGCAGGCACGAGCTCATTCAAGGGGAATCCGGTGGGCAATCGCCTCATCGTCAAATCGAACTCCGTGACGCCCCCACCGCATGTCGAGCTCACAGGCACAGAGTAGTAATTTTGTGACGACCCCGTCGAATTATTGAACCCAGGACCTTGCCACGTAATATTCGGATCCATACTCCCCTGCCCGTAGTACTCGGGATAGTCATCGGGGTGCCATTTTGCGCAATCCTCATAGTCCGGGTGAGAGGGGTCTCCTTGCGACCCGCCACCACTCGACTTCCCGCACTTGAGCTTTTCCCCGTTATCCCTTCTAATCTGAACTCCAGGCATATAAGAGCACTCTCCGGTGTCGCAATCCCCCTCAGCCGCCCCAATGAGGGCCACAAGCATGAAGCCACCACATCCAACCGTTGTAATCCACCCCTTCATGTAGGGCATGCACTCCCCGGCACATGTTCCGTACGAGTCCGCAAAGCGGACTGGAGACAGACGCATAGCCGAATACATGGATTCTCCATCGATGTACTCAAGAGGGTCTCGCCGCGTCCACCGCCCAAGCGCAGGCCCCATCACTCGATGACGACTATGTATCGATGTAGTGTTGTCTTGAAGATGGCCTGAAGAGGCGATGCGTGACTGGATGGAGCTCAGCATCCCCCAGGCAAGGGAGTTCCCGTCAAGCCTTGCCTGTGCATCCGTCTTGTCAGTCGCGTCCACGTCCCCATCCAGGTCCACATCCCCCCGCACATCGTACGGCCCACTCGTATCCCACGTCTGGATCTGCGAGATGTCCGTCGCGTCGCAATCCCCATCCGAGTCCGTGTCTGCCCCCGGCAGCCCAAACGGCACCCCGTACGCTGAGTACTTCACCCACTCGTACATCTCGCCGTTCGAGTCGATGATCGCGCTCACGTCGGCCCGCCAGTTCTGGCAGTAGTACATCCGCTCCTCGCGTGACCCGTTGTCGTCGGTGTCCCGCTCGCGCAGCGCCACGAGGTCGATGTAGGAGCTCCCTCCGCGCCCATCGAGCCCGGCCGCGTGGTGCACGAACTCCTCCGTCGGAGCCGTATCGCTCCCCAGGAAGTGCGCCACGATTCGCCATCGCTCGTCGTACGCGAAGTACCGCCACTCGTCCGAGCCGTCCACGTCGCCGTCGTCGTCCGTGTCCACGTGCTCGCCGATGCGGTGCCCCAGCCCGTTGTAGCGGTGCTCGGCGACCAGCGCGTCCGACTGATTCTTGACCTTCCGCAGCCGGTAGAAGGCGTCGTACTCGTACTTGTACTCCTCCCCGTCGTCGGTCAGGTTCCCCGCCGCGTCGTAGGCGAGCGTGAAGTCGTTCGTCCCGTCGTCGTCCGTGTCGCGAGCGGTCAGCTCGTTCACGTCGTTGTGGGTCCGGTCGTCGTTGTGCTCGTCCGTGCCGGTGTAGAAGCCGTCGCCGTCGAGGTCGAGCTTGTCCACGTCCCAGTTGCCGACCTGGTCGAGCGTCCACTCCTGGTCGCGTGAGGTCGTCGAAATCGAGCCACTGACGAAGTCACCCTCTTCGGCTCGCGTGAGCCGGTCGAGTTCGTCCATCGAGTAGACCACGTCGAAGCCGTCATGCACGTTGTCCTCGATCACCGTGATGTTCGAGTTCTCGTCGTAGGCGATGTCGATGTCGTAGAAGTTGGTCGCCGTCCCGCTGTACGCCGTCCAGTCGTCCGACGTGATGCGGTTGAAGCGGTCCCAGTCCTCGTAGTCGCCGGAGGTCGATCCGTAGCGCCGCGAGCGCGCGTCCGGCTCGGGGTAGTCCATCTGGACCACCTGGCCGACGCCGTTGTAGGCGTAGCTCACCACCAGCCGGATGCCCAGGTCCACTGAGGTGACCCGGCTCATGTCGGCGTCGTGGCGCCCGCCGGCGTCTCGGTAGTCGTAGTCCATCACGGCCCCGCTGGGCAGCGTCGTCTCGTTGCGCCGGAGCGTGTTCCGGCCGCCCGTCGCGGTCTCCCAAGTGTAGACGATGTCGTACTCATCGCCACCCGAGCTCACCGCGCCGCGGCAAGGCGCTCAAGGCGCCATGAGGTTGCGTGTTGGCCAAGATGAATCGCATGCCGTCCGTGACCGCCAAGCGCCAGCCGCGTCGTACCCTGGGACGACCCCCGGGCAGCCACAGGCACGACAGCGCAAGAGAGACGACGAAGTGAGGAAATGGAGCCCACGAACCCCGCCAAGGCCGAGGGCCGCGACACCTCACGCCAACCCGGACCTCACGAATCGAATCGTTTCCAGCGACTCGTCCCTGCGCACGAGCGCCCCCCGCCCCCTACAACCGCGACTTCTTCTCGATCAGGTCCGCCAGCAGGCCGACCGTCAGAACCTGCACGACCGCGACGAACATCAGCACGGACTTGTCCGACAGGTTCGGTGCGTTGACGTCGAACCAGATGTCCCAGGTGAGGGAGCCCAGCAGGACGGTGCCCAGCAGCAGGGTCAGCGGGTAGAAGACCTTGAGCGGGTTGAAGTAGAGGACCGTGCGGATGATCAGGGCCGTGAACCCGAGGGTGTCGCGGATCGGGCGAATCTTCGAGTTGCCCGCGCGGTGGGCGTAGTCGATCGTGACGTAGTCGACCGGGTGGCCGTTCGTCATCGCCGCGAGGGTGATCGTCGTCGTGAAGCTGAAGCCGTTGGGCAGGATCGGCCGGTACTCGAGCACGAACTCGCGGCGGAAGGCGCGCAGGCCCGAGTTGAGGTCCGGGATGCGCGAGCCCGCGAGGAAGGAGGCCAGGTGGCGCAGGGCCGCCTTCGCCGGTCGGCGGATCAGCGGGATGTGCACGTCGGCGCCGAGGCGCGCGCCGACCGCCATGTCGAAGCCGTCGTCCACCCGCTCGAGGAGGTCCGTGATGCGGTCCTCCGGGTAGGTGCCGTCGGCGTCGGTGATCACGACCACGTCGGTCTTGGCGAGCGCGAAGCCCGTCTTGAGAGCGGCGCCGTAGCCCTGATTGTGGCGGTGCTCGTGCACGCGCAGCTCCGGATAGCGCGCCTGCAGCTCGTCGAGCTTGGCGCGCGTGCCGTCGGTCGAGCCGTCGTTGACGATCAGGATCGTCTTCGGAACGCCGAGCTCGAGCCCGCAGAGGCGGTCGACGACCCCCTCGATGCCGTTCTCCTCGTTGTAGGCCGGGACGACGACGGTGACTCCGTTGGCGCTCGGCTTCGGCGCGTCGGAATCGATGAGGTTGGGCTCGTGGGTGGCGATGGGAGGCTCCTTCGGGCGCGAAGTCTACGCGCTGCGGAGGCCCGAGTCATGGCTCGACGCGCAGGACCTTGCGGGTCATCCCCGTCAAGGCCCCCTTCTCCAGCTCGGCGCGCGTGAACCAGCGCCAGCCCGCGGGGAGCTCCGCGACGAGCTCCGCCGCGTGCAGCGCCGCGCGAATGCGGTAGCGCGTGATCGAGTGACGGACCTCGCCGAAGGAGGCTCCGAGGCGCAGCGGCGGCGCGCCCCGGGCTTCCGGCAGGGTGCGGGGGAACAGCTCCTCGCCGCCGCGCTCGGTCGTCGGGAACTGCCACAGGCCCGCCATGCGGCCCTCCGCCGGCCGCCGCTCGAGCAGCACCTCGTCGCCCCGCCGCACGACGTGGACGACCAGCTCGACCTCCGTCGGCGGCTTGCGCTCCTTCGGGCGCGGCAGGACGGCCACGCGCTTCGACTCGCGGGCCGCGCAGCCGCGCGCGAGCGGACACTCCCCGCAGCGCGGCGAGCGCGCGGTGCAGACCGTCGCGCCGAGCTCCATCAGCGCCTGGTTCCACTCCCCGGCGCCCGTCTCCGGCACCAGCACCTCCGCCAGCGCCCAGGTCGCCTTGTTCAGCTTCGTCGAGCCGACCGGGTCCTCCAGCGCGAAGAGCCGCGCGAAGACGCGCTGGACGTTGCCGTCGACGAGCGGCTCGGGCAGATCGAAGGCGATCGAGAGCACGGCGCTCGCGGTGTAGGGCCCGACCCCCGGCAGCGCGAGCGCCTCGACGCGCGTGCGCGGGAAGGCGCCGCCGTGCTCCGCGACGAGCACCTGCGCCGCCTCGCGCAGCTTGCGCGCACGGCTGTAGTAGCCGAGCCCGCTCCACAGGCCGAGCACGACCTCCTCGTCCGCCTCGGCCAGCGCGTGGACCGTCGGCAGGCGCTCGAGGAAGCGCGCGTAGTAGCCGAGCACGGTCTCGACGCGCGTCTGCTGGAGCATGGCCTCGCTGATCCAGATGCGATAGGCGTCGTCCGTCTCGCGCCACGGCAGCGCGCGCTGCTCGACGCGGAACCACGCGACGAGGCGCTCGCGCAGGCTCGTCGCGCGCGCGGGGCTGGGGAGGTCGGAAGCCACGCCGGGAGGATACGCCGCGCCCGCCACCGGCTACACTCCCGCCCATGCGCAGCCTCTTGATCGGGTTCTTCTCCGGCCTGGTGCTCTCCGCCCTGCGCGCGCCCGTGGGCGTCGAGCTCCTGCAGGTCCCCGCCACCTCCGCGGGCGCCGCGATGGCGTTCCGCGCCGGGGCCTTCCTCGTCATCGCCGTCGGCCTCCTGCTCGGAGCCCGACGCAGCGGCGAACGCTTCTCGCCGCTGTGGATGCTGACCGGCGCGACGCTCGGCTATCCGCTGCACGGCCTGCTGGGCGACAGCGCGAGCCCGCTGTTCGATCAGCTCGCGGTGAGCCTGCTGATCGTCGTCCTGCTCGTCGCCGGTCACCGCGGTCGCGGGCCCGAGGCTCGGCCCGACAAGCTGCGCCTGCTGCTGCTCGGCATCGCCGGCGTGTGCGGCTGGTTCCTGATCGGGCCCGAGCCCGCGCTGAGTCACGGCAAGGCCATCTTCACCGCGATCGTCGGGACCTTCGCCATCGCCGTCGTCGGGCGCAGCACGACCACGCCCGTCGCCAGCGAGAACGAGGACGCGCAGCGACCCCCGAACGGCACGCTGTTCGGCATCGCCTTCGGTGGAGCCGGCGTGGCGATCCTGGTCGAGGGCTTGACGCGACACCTGCGCCTGCTCGGCGGCGGACTCAGCGCCGACGACAGCGTGTTCGGCGCCGTGTTCCTCGTGCTCGCGCTCTTCGGCGCCGTGGCCTTCGGCCGCCTCGTCAAGGAGACCAGCCGTTTGCTACTCACGCGCGGCGTCCTGTTCGGGCTCGCGGGCCTCGCCGCCTGGGGCACCTTCCGCGTGCTCGGGAACTTCGCCGACCCGCGCGGCATCGACATCTTCATCCGCAACGCCGGACTGGACAGCTCCTACCACGGGACGCTGCTCTACGACGCCCTGCTGGCCGGGCCCGTGCTCGTCCTGCCGGCCTTCCTGGTCGGCACGCTGGTCGCCCTGCACCGCACGCCGCAGGAGCTCGGCGCGCTGCTGGTCGGCGCGGCGGGCGGACTCGTCGTCGCGCCGCAGCTGCTCGTGTTCGAGGCCACCGGCGGCGAGGTCCTGACGCAGTCGCACTCGGCGGGCGTCGCGCTGCTCGGCGGCACGATCGCGGCGGGCGGCGCGATCGTCTCGTTCCTCGGCACGGCTCAGCTCTCGACGCCCCAGCGTCTCGTCGGCTGCCTGCTGGCCGTCGTCGGCATCGGGCTGTGCCGCTTCCCCGAGCGGGAGGCGATCCCGATCGTGTCGCCGTGGCTCCTGCGCTCCCCGCTGACGGAGCTCGTGCTCGACACGCCCACCGGCCTCGTGACGATCGAGCTGGACAACGAGGGCACGCGCATCGCGACCCTCGATCGCCGTGAGCTGACGCCCTCGACCGAGACCGTCGCCGACGAGCGTCGGCGCATCGATCTCGCCTGGAGCCTGCTCGGCGAGCTCGAAGAGGGCGCGGGGCCGCGCGTCCTGCTCGTCGGCCAGCTCGACCCGAGCCGCGCACTGCACCTGCTCGACCTCGGCGCCTCGAGCGTCGATCGAACGGGGTCCTGGTACGCCTCGATGGAGCTGCTCGAGCACTGGCTGTTCGACGGGAACCGGGACTGGGTGCCCGGCGACGTGGTCACGCCGAGCGAGGCGCGCGTGCGACTCGCCGCCGGCCGCTACGACCTGATCCTCGTCCCGCCCGTGCGCGGCGAAGCGCCCACGACGCGCAACCTCGCCTCGCCGGCGGAGTCGACCGCGGTCGTGTGGCTCGACGGCGCCTCGGGCATCGAGACCCAGCACTTCGGAGCGTTCGTGCTCGCGGCCGCGCCCGGCCTGACGGAGTTCCAGGTCGCCGTCGCGCGCGGTCCCCACGTCGAAGCCGCGCGGCTCTCGACGGAGATCGACCGCCCCGCCTTCTTCGCCGCCGGGGAGCCCCTCGACGGACTGCCCACCCTCGAGCTCCTGCAGCTGCGCGAGTCGGTGCGCCCCGACCGCCATCGGGCGCGGCTGGCGGAGCGCTTCGCCGCCGCGGAGCGCTCGCCCGGCATCGCCGCCGGGCTCGTATCACACTTCGAAGCCCAGCGCCCGAGCTCGCCCTTCGCCGACCCCGTCGAGGCGATCGAGATCTCCGAGGAGGCCTGCGAGCGCTTCGCGGAGGCCGCCTCGGCGCCCGAGCCCGACGCCCTCGCGATCGAGGTCGTCGAGGCGCTCGCGTTCGTGCTCGGCCGTCAGCGCAAGGTCGAGGAGATCGACCGTTATCTGGTCGGGCCGGCGGAGCGCCACGCGCCGTGGCCCGCGCTCGACGTCGCGCTCGGTCTCGCGGCGCTCGAGTTCCTCGACCCGGAGCTCGCGCTGGAGCACCTCGAGCTCGCGCATACGGCGTTCTCCGGCACGCCGGAGTCCCTGGCGATGCTGGCCGAGGCCCAGGCGCAGACCGGGGACGACGCGAGCGCCGTCGCGAGCCTCGAGCGGGCGCAGGCCATGGCGCCGGGTCAGCACGCCATCGAGCGCCGGCTCGCGATCGCCTGGGTGCGCGCGGGCGACCCCCGCGGGGCGGAAGCGATTCGGGAGGCCCTGGCGATCCACCCCGAGGACGTGGAGCTGCTGGCGCACAGCGGGAACGGGCCGTATCCCCCGCCGCCGCCGGGGCACCACACGCTCGCGGGCCACGTCCACGACGACTGAGAGGACTGGCCGAGTTGAGTGTTGGCGCCCCCCGCGGACGTCTCGCTCGGGCCTCGACTTGGGGCGGTTCGGGCCGGTCGAGGCCCTGCGCCGGGGCCGCGGAGCCCCAAGGCGTTGCGGCAAGCGGGCTTGCCGGC
>CAYGST010000126.1:0-2495 GCA_964352415.1 uncultured Planctomycetaceae bacterium
AAGGCCCAGCACGCCGTTGCCGTAGAGCGCCCCGCGGAACTCCGCCGCCCAAGGAGCCGCCCGCACCCCCGAAGACCGTCAAGCTCGGCTATCCGCACGCGGACAACTTCAAGAACTCCCTCTTCACGCTCCGACGCGTCGAGGCCGAGGCAACGGCGATGTTCGCGCAGCAGATGAAGCTGCGCGCCATCGAGGACCAGCTGACCGTCAACCACCGCGCGACGGCGAACGCTCTCGAGGGCATCAAGGAGACGCGTCGGCAGGCGGGCTTCGTCGAGACGGGCCTCGCCGCCCTGCCCTCCAACGGTGAGGGAGTCGCGGAAGCCGGCGAGCGCCTGGCCACGGCGCGCGCGAACCTGGACGCGGCCTTCGCCTACTTCGACCCGCTCAATGCCAAGCTCGTCGATCTCGTCAATCCGGCCAACTACCCGCAGTACCCGACCGACCTGAAGCGCCTGCGCGAGCTCGCGAGCATGTACTCGAACCCGACCCTGATGTTCGATCAGCTCCGCGCGCAAGCCGTCGACGCGCTCGGTGAGGCCGAAGCCGCGGAGACCGAGTGCATTCGCATCGCCCAGGTCTACGCGCGCCTGATGCAGCAGGAGACCGAGCAAGGCAAGCAGATCGAGGTCGCCGGCAACAACTTCCTGCGCGCGAAGAAGAGCTTCCTCGAGGTCGCGGGCGAGCGCAAGGCGAGCCTCCCCGGCTCGATTCGCAAGGACCTGGCGGAAGCCGACACGTACGCCGAGGAGGCCGTTCGCGAGCAGAAGCCCATGTGGTTCACCGGCGGGATCCCGCAGCGCCTCGACTGGGTCGAGGACAAGCTCGCGCTCTACCACGCCCTCGCCCCGACCAAGGCCGCCGCGCTCCAGAAGGAGGTGGACGCGATGGTCGCCAGCATCGACCAGCGCGCGGACTCCCTGCGCGAGCTCATCATCCGCGAGAACACCCTGCCGGCCGACGTCTTCGCGGGCGCCGACCGCGACGCGGCGATCGCGATCGCGAAGGACGCCTGGAAGATCCAGGAGAAGGACTTCGAGCTGCTCGCCGTCCGCATCCCGGCGCAGGCGTGGACCCGCGAGACCAAGTGGACCTACAGCAACGGAACCTGGTACTTCGTCGATCGCTCCTCCCTGCAGGTCCGGCTCATCGTCGCCGACAAGAGCAACCCCGACCTCGCGATCGACCGCCCGATCAACGTGCGCAAGGACCACCAGTCCGGCGACTCGCTGATCGGCGTCCCGATGCGCAGTCTCGACGAGGCCCTCCAGCCGCGCGAGTACCTGCTGCGCAGCAAGGTGAAGTGACGCGCCGCGCGCGGCGGCTGGGCACGGAACGCCTGGCCGCCGAACACGCGCGGCGAGGCGGCTAGAACCGCGAGGCGAACGGCAACCTCCTGCGGGCTCAGAACATGGCGAAGACCCAGTTGCCGTACGTATGCACGAGGTCGCCGAAGTTGCTCCACTCCGGCGGAGCGTCGGGGTAGTACACCAGAGTGTCCCAACCCACCGGGAGCGAGTAGCACTCGACGACGAGGATCCAGTCGCTGCCCTGCCGTTCGGCCACGCGCTCACCGACCTCGTACCCGTACGCCGGGCAGACCCGCATCCCCGTCGAGGGGAGCTCGGGCAGATAGGACGGGACGAGCGCGGAGAGCTCGGGAGGTGGTTGACCCTCCCGCTGCTCGTAGGCCCGGATCGCCTCGATCAAGGGCCGGCTCCTCTCCGAGAAGGACTCGAAGGCGTCCCGCCGCAGTGCCGAAGCCGGCCGAAGAAGCGCGATCGACACCACGAGGAAGCCGACCACGGCGAGAGTCCCCCGCGCGAGCATCGCGAGAACGGACTTCGCGTCCGTGGGTGAGCGCGTTGGGAACGAGGCCGCGTACTCGCTCACGGCCCAGAGGACGAGGACGATCCACGGGAGCCCGAGCAGGTTGCAATAGAAGTACAGCGACCGGCCGAAGTCGGGTCCTGGATGCGGACGCAGCACCCAGAGCTCGAGGAGCATCGATGCTACCGAGAGCACGGCCGCCGTGAAGCCCCCGAGCAGAGCCGCCCGCAGGTAGGGTCCCTCGACCCGCGTGAACGGTCGCAGGAAGAACAGCCAGCGCGGCAGCGGCGGTCGGGACGATTCCGTCATGTCGATCGGACTCCAGCGCAACCCGGTTCCGTCGGACGGAACGCAGGCGCATCGAGCGCGAAGATCAGGGCAGCGGCGCCTGCCCGTCGCGGCGGCCGTCCTCGAGGTCGATCTGGTGCATCAGGGCCGCGAACTCCTCGTGGGTGCAGACGCCCTTCTCGACGAGCATGCGCTGGAAGGTCTTCGTCGCGAGGGCCAGCGCTCCGAGCGCGTGCTCGAGGCGCTGCATGTCGACGTCGGCGCCGCTGCCGCCATTGGCACGCATCGACGCGAGCTCGGCGCGCGCCGCGGAGGCCTCCGAGTGAGCGTCCTCGATGCGGCTGTGCTGGTAGATGTCGAAGATCCAGTTGATCAGG
>CAYGST010000126.1:2505-10559 GCA_964352415.1 uncultured Planctomycetaceae bacterium
GCGTCCGTCCATTCACGACGAGCCGTGCCAGCGGCTCCCCGGACGTCCGAGCGGCGCAGGGCGTCCAGGGTAGCCTTCGGACTGGCCGTGTCCTCATCCGCCCGCACAATGGCGCGATGCTCTCCCTGCTCCTCACCGCCCTCCTCGTGCAGAACCCCGAGGCCCCCAGCCGACCGACCGTCGACGAGCTCCGCACCGCCGCGCAGGTCCTGCGCCTCGAGTTCGAGGACGACGAGCTCGAGCAGATGCGCGCGGCCGTCGGTCGTCACGCCACCGAGCTCGAGCGCGTGCGCGCCTTCGCCGTGTCCCCGACCGAGCCCTTCGCGCTGAGCTTCAATCCGCTCCTGCCGGGCATGGAGCCGCGCGCCAAGGCCTTCGAGCCCGCGCCGCTCGTCCCCCGACCCGCGAGTGGCGACATCGATGGCGCCGCGCTCGCCTTCGCGGACATCCCGACGCTCGCCGGCCTGTTGCGCGGCGGAAAGCTCACGTGCATCGAGCTGACCGAGTTCTACCTCGCGCGGCTCGAGCGCTTCGACGGCGAGCTGCGCTGCGTCGTCACGCTGACGCGTGAGCGCGCGCTGGCCCAGGCCGCGGCCCTCGACGCCGAGCTCGCGAGCGGCACCGACCGCGGGCTCCTGCACGGCATTCCCTACGGCGCGAAGGACCTGCTCGCCGTCGCCGGCTACCCGACGACCTGGGGCGCCAAGCCGTTCGAGGACCAGGTGATCGACCAGGACGCGAGCGTGATCCAGCGCCTCGACGCGGCCGGCGCCGTGCTCGTGGCCAAGCTCTCCCTCGGCGCCCTCGCCATGGGCGACGAGTGGTTCGCCGGCCGCACCAACAACCCCTGGAACGTCGAGGTCGGCTCGAGCGGCTCGTCCGCGGGCTCCGCGTCCGCGACCGCCGCGGGCCTAGTTCCGTTCGCCATCGGCTCGGAAACCCTCGGTTCGATCGTGTCGCCGTCGGTGCGCTGCGGGAACTCCTCCCTGCGTCCGACCTTCGGCCGCGTCGCGCGTGGCGGCGCGATGCCGCTCTCCTGGACGATGGACAAGCTCGGCGTGCTCGGGACCAGCGCGGTGGACTGCGCAATCGTGTTCGACGCGATCCACGGGGCCGACGGCGTCGACCTCGATGCCGTCACGCGCCCCTTCGCGCTCTCGGGGCCGGTCGACGTGAAGGGCTGGCGCGTGGGCGTGTTCCCTGCCGCGCTCCAGCGCAGCGAGGACTACGCGCGCGTCGTCGACGAGCTGCGCGCGCTTGGTATCGAGACGGTCGAGCTGACCCTGCCGGAGTACCCCGTCTGGGACATGATGCTGATCCTGATGGCGGAAGCCGCGAGCGCCTTCGACGAGCTGACCCGCGACGGCCGCGACGACGAGCTCGTGCAGCAGGGCGACGACGCCTGGCCGAACCTGTTCCGCGCGGCGCGCTTCATTCCCGCCGTCGAGTACGTGCGCGCGAACCGCATGCGCACGGCGCTGATGCGCGACATCGACCGTGCCTTCTCCAGCGTGGACCTCATCGTGCACACCCCGCGCGGCCCGCTGCTCGGCATCACGAACCTGACAGGGCATCCCTGCGTCGTCGCCCCGTGCGGCGCCGCTCCCGAGGGCGCCCAGCCCCCGACGATCGCCTTCACGGGCCAGCTCCACGACGAGTCCGCCCTGCTCGCGTTCGTGCAGGCCTGGCAGGCCTCGACGACCTGGCACGACCAGCACCCGCCGGCGTTCGGGGACTGAGCCCCCAGGTACCGTGTCAGGCACACTCCCATCGCCTCTCCGCCGACGGTAGCTTGCCCGCGCCGGGTACGGAGTCAGTGAGTACGGAGTCGAGTACGGAGTCAGGCACGCTCCCATCACCTCTCCGTCAATCGCGGTCGGCCCGATGACAGTTGGCGCAGGCAGCGCCGCGGCCTCTGCACTCCCAGACGTGTCGAGCCCGGGCTCGGTCACGCGATAGGCGATGGGGATGTGCCTGACTCGGTACCCCTGACTCGGTACCCTCCTGGACCTCGCGACGGGATCGTGGCTCGATCTCGAGGGCACCGACTTCGGTGACCTGGCGTTGCCCTCCAGCGTGCGGTTCGGCCCGGACGGAGAACGCCTCGTCGGACTGAGCGACCTCGGAGGCTCGTGCCTGCTCCTGTGGAGCCAGCGCCTGTCCTTTCGTTAGCCCTCGACGGGTGACGCGCGGCCCCTATCCACTGAAGTGGCACTTCTGACCCGCTTCGGTAGGTTGGGCGAGGTGCGCACCCAGGACCAGTACGAGCCGGAGGCTGTCGGTGGGAAGGCCGTGCCTGCGCTTCTTGCCCTCCTGGGCTTGTTGGCGCTGGCCTCAGCCTCTCTGGCGGCGCTCTGTCTCTCGGCGCTCCACGAGTACTTCTTCGGCCCTCCAGGGGAGGCTGCACAGGCTCTCATCCCGCTCTCCCGGATAGCAGCCCTCATCGGACTCCCTTCGGCTGCCACGAGCGCTGTCGTGGTGTTGGTGGCTGGCGGCGTCTCCCTTCGAGCGGTAACCCCGAGGGTCGAGCGCTGGAGCCGGTGGGTCGCCTACCTGGCCATGCTCGGGGGTGGGGCATGGTTGGTGTACTTCGGCGTGCTCGCCGCGCATGTACTCCTGTGAGTCCTTGCCCCGAATTCCCGCGCCGGCACTCCGTTCTCCATCGACCCAGGTTCCAGCGCGCCAGACGTGCCCGCTGCGTACCGTCCGTCCGCACGAGGATGGCGACGCCGCTCAAACGGCGCCTTCGGGCGAAGCTGCGCAGTTAGTGAGTACGGAGTCGAGTACGGAGTCACGAGTACGGAGTCAGGCACGCTCCCATCGCCTTGCGGCCGACGGTCCCTTGCCCGAGCCGGCCCGGCGAAGGACCGCGAATGCCGCGCGGCGGAGTCGGCACTCCCCGACGTACCGACGCCGGGTGCGGTCACTGGAGCGGCGATGCGGATGTGCTCGACCCGGAAGCCAGGTCGCCCACGTGTCTTCCCGCCTCGTCTGCGGGGAATCGGCCCTCATTCTCCGCATTTTTTGCGGCCAAAGCCCCCACGGGCCCCGTCGTGGCCGATACTCCATCCTCGGAGACGCCATGACCTTCCTCCACGAACTCCCCGGCTGGCCCGATCTGCGCTGGGATGCCGAGACCCTCTCGGCGCCCCTGGCCACGGCGCGACACGCGCAGGGCCGCCTGCTCGGCCGCATGGAGTCGTTCGGGTTCGAGCTGCGCTCTGAGGCGGGGCTGCAGACGCTGACTTCGGACGTCGTGAGGTCCTGGGCCATCGAGGGCGAGACCCTCGATGCGGACGAGGTCCGCTCTTCCATCGCCAGCCGCCTTGGCCTCGACGCCGGCGGCCTGCCGCGCGCGAGCCGCGAGGTCGAGGGCGTGGTCGAGATGATGCTCGATGCCACGCGCGACTTCGCCGCGCCGCTGACCGAGGAGCGCCTGTTCGCGTGGCACGCCGCGCTCTTCCCCACGGGCCGGAGCGGCCTGACGCGCATCGCGACCGGCGCGTGGCGACCGGCGTCCGCCGGACCGATGCAGGTGGTGTCGGGATCGCTCGGGCACGAGCGCGTGCACTTCGAGGCGCCGAGCGCGGCGCGCCTACCCGCGGAGATGGCGCGCTTCCTCGACTGGTTCAACGACGGCCCCCCGCTGGACCCGGTGATGAAGGCCGGCATCGCGCACCTGTGGTTTCTGACGCTTCACCCGTTCGAGGACGGCAACGGTCGCATCGCGCGTGCGCTCTGCGACCTGCTGCTCGCCCGCGCCGACGATTCACCCGACCGCTTCTACAGCCTGTCCACCCGGATCGAGGCGGAGCGCAAGGCGTACTATCTGGAGCTCGAAGGCGCGCAGCGCGGCGACCTCGACATCACGCCGTGGCTGCTCTGGTTCCTGGGCTGCCTCGATCGCGCGATCCGCGGCGCGGACGAACTGCTCGCGGGCGTGCTTCGCAAGGCGCGCGTCTGGGAGCGCGCGAACCGAGGCGTGGTCAATGAGCGACAGCGCAAGGTCCTGAACCGGATGCTGGGCGACTTCCGCGGACACATGACGACGTCCAAGTACGCGAAGCTCGCGGGCTGCTCCCCGGATACGGCGCTGCGGGACGTTCGAGGACTGGTCGAGTTGCAGGTGCTGATTCAGAACCCGAGCGGCGGGCGAAGCACGAGCTACCGGATTCGCGACGACAGGGCGGAGTGAGCCGCAGTACCGAGTCGGGCACGAGACCACGCCTTCGCCATCATTGCGACCGCTTCCGCTTGGGCAGCACCACGTACAGCTCGCACTCCGGGCACCGGAAGCCCTTCACGGCGAAGAACCAGTTGATCATTCGCGTTCCGGAGAAGAGCTTTCCGAAGTAGGCCGCCCAGCCGCCGGGTTTGCGGGACCAGGTCAGGTAGGCCGTGTGACCCACGAAGCCCATCTCGAGCGACTCGCCGCAAGCGGGGCAGTTCAGGCTTTGGGGCCGATCCGTCATTGGACGTGCAGCTTCGCGGGGCGAGGTTCGTCGAGGGCGAGCCGAGCGCCGTCGAACGACTCTGCCCCGGCGAGACTACTCGAAGCGCAGCTCGATCGCGCTCCCCTCGCGCACCGCCGCTTCGGGCACGCGCAGCTCGACTGCCCGATTGCCCACGCGCAGCTCCGCGCCCGGCAGCACGCGACCGTCGCCGTTCGGCGCGTCGGTCGCGTAGGGCACGCGCACCTCGCGCAGGCCGTCCGGACCCAGCGTGCCCGTGCGCTCGAACACCAGCGGCACGGCCGCGTCCGGGTAGGCCACTTCCATGCGAACGGCGAACGGCGCACCCGGCGTGCCGCGCAGGCGCAGGCGCGCGCCCTCGACCCGCTGCCACACGCAGACGCGCGGCTGGCGCAGCATCACGCCCTCGAGGAACGGGCGCGGGTCGAGCTCGGGCGACACGTGGACGAGGCGCAGGAAGCCCGGCGCGCGGCGGGCCTGCGGCGGAGTGTCGGCGGCCGGCTCCCCTCCCGCAACGACGAGGCGCGCGAGCTGGGTCCGGAACCAGGCCGGACGCAGGCCGCCGCGCCAGTGACGACCCTTCTGAACGAGGTAGCGCTCCGGCTCGATGCCGGCCCGGTTCACGAGGTCGGGCAACATCTCGACGACTCGTGAACCGAGCAGCACGTAGCCGACCTCACGCTCGACGAGCAGCGCTTCGAGCGCGGCCGGCTCCTCGGTCAGGAAGGCGCGCGGTCCGAAGGTGTAGCTATCCTCGCCGAGGTAGCTGCCGAAGTTGGTCGCGACCGTCGGACGCTCGGCGACCCACTCGATCATGTGACCGTGGCCCCAGCTCGAGAGCACGGTGAAGCGCTCCGGCTCGACCACGCGGTCGCGCAGCCACTCGCTCGCGCGTCGCACGGCGGCGATCTGCTGCTGCAGCTCGAGCGGGTCGGCCCGGTTCTGCGCGGCGGCCGTGTAGCGACGCACCTCGCCGAGCCCCGGCTGCTGCAGGAGGACGGCGAGCCCGATCGCGAGGAGCGCGCCGACGACCCGCGGCGCTGTGCGCCCCGCGGCGACGCGCTCGACGAGGCGACCGAAGCCCCAACCGAGCACGACGGCGAGCGGGACGACGAGGCCCTCCGCGAAGCGCAGCTGCGAGACGGACTGCAGCGCGAGCAGCGGCACCGCGACGAGCCACGGCAGGAGCGCGCGCTGGCCGCGGACGCAGGCAACGACGCCCGCGATCCAGGCGAACGGCACGAGGTACAGCCCCCAGCCCAGCGCGATCCCCAGTTGCTCGAGCCCCGCGGCCGGGTCGTCGAAGAGCGAGCGACTCTCGAGGATCGACGCCATGAAGCGGTCCTCGCGCGAGAGCCACGACACCGCTTCGCGCAGCGCTGCGCTCGGCCCCACGTCGACGAGCAGCAGACCGCCGAAGAGGACCACCAGCCCCGCGGCGACGAGCCACGGATAGCGCGAACGCACGCGCTCCGCGACGGAGGGCACTGCGATCGGCACGAACACCGTCGCGCCGACCAGCAGGAAGAACGGATGGAACCACGAGAGGTTGACGACGCTCCACGGCTGGGTGGAGAGCCACGGGCTGTCGAGCACGGCCGGCAGCAGGACCGCGAAGGCGCCGAGGTGCAGCGCGAGGCCGAAGCGCGCGAGACCGGGCAAGGGTGTGCGCGCGTTGCGCAGCAGCAGCAGCGCCAGCACGAGCTCGACCTCGACGACGTAGGTCAGGAACGCGACCCAGGAGCCGAGCGCGAGCCCGATGAGCGCACCGAGCGCGAATCCCCAGCGCGCAGCGCGAACGCCCGACTCGAGCACGCCGCGGGCAAGCAGCGCCGAGAGCCCCGCCAGCAGCACCGCGTGCAGGAACGCGACGAATGCGTGGTGGTCGCCGTTGCCGATCGCGGAGTAGACGACCGCCCCGAGCGCGAGCGCCGCGGTGACGCCCGCGAAGGCTCCGGCGGCGTCACCGGCGAGGCGCCGCGCGACGAGGGCGGCGAGCAGCGCGGTGAGGACACCGAACACGAGCGGCACCGATCCGACGAGCTGCTCGACCGCGAGCTTCGCGTCCGGGCCGTCATCGATCGTGATCGCGGCGAGCCCCGCGAGCAGCGCCGAGTAGTACGGCGGCCACGGGATCTCCGCGCCGTCCGGGTGGTCGAGCCACGGGTCCGTGCCAGCGGGCGGCCAGCCCTCGGTGCGCACGCGCTGCACGCGCCGCATGTGGTAGAGACTGTCGGCGTCCAGGCTGACCCAGGCGTCCTCGCCCGCCGCGGTCGAGCGCCCCACGTCGTACTCGGCGCGCACGCCGATGGCGAGCAGCAGCGCGACGGCGACGACCAGCGCGCCGAGCCAGCGCGGCCCGCGCTCAGTCATCGAGGCCGGCGGCGTCGCCGTCGGCGCGGGAGTCGCCGGCACCCGCCTCCGCGGACGACTCCTCCTCCGCGTCACCCGAACCCTCGTCGCCGGTGTAGCCGAGCTTGCGCAGCATCTCGAGCACCTCGGGCGGCGTGTTCGCCAGCTCGAGCTGCTCGAACGGCATGAACGGGACCTCCTTCAAGGCCTCGTTCGCGCGCCGCACGATCACCGGACGCTCGCCGATCACGTTGCGCAGCTCGCGCGGGTCGTCGCGCAGGTCGTAGAGCTCGCTGTTCTCCGGCTTCTTCAGGTGGTGGATGTACTTCCAGCGTCCGTCGAGGACGATCGCGAAGAGCATGTCGTGCTTGCGATCGACTCCACCCTCGACGCCGGCGTAGGTCATCGTGTTGACCGAGTCCGCGTAGGCCGAGAGACCGAGGTCGTCGACCTCGCCACGCATCAAGCCGACCAGGCTGACGCCGTCGAACCCGGGCACGTCGCCCGGCGCGAGACCGAGCAGCTCGGTCACGGTCGGCGCGATGTCGATGGTGCGCACGGTCGACTCGATGATCGTTCCGATCGGGAGGCCCGGCGCGCGCACGATCAGCGGCACGCGCACCTGCTCCTGATAGAGCACGCCGTGGGTCCACCAGTCGTGGTCGCCGAGGCCCTCGCCGTGGTCGGCGGTGACGACGATCACGGCGTCGTCCCAGAGGCCCTGCTGCTCGAGCGCGTCGAACACGCGGCCGAGCTCGCGGTCCATGTAGGTCAGCTCGAGGTCATAGAGCGCGCGGCGCCACTCGCGCTCGGGACCGACCTTCTCGAAGCCACCGAGATCCTCGGCCGGCGGTACGACCGTCTCGTCGTGCGGGTCGAAGTAGTGCAGCCAGAGGAAGTACGGCTGGTCACGCTCGGCCATCCAGGCGAGCGCGCGATCGGTCGTGTCGCCCGCGGTGCGCTGCGCGGCGCCGGTGTTCACCGAGCCGCCCGCGCCCACCTTGCCGGTGGACGTGTCGAACTCGGCGTCGAAGGTGTCGAAGCCCTGATCGAAGCCGAAGAACTCGGTGACGGGGAACGCGCTGACGAAGGCGCCGGTCTCGTAGCCGACGTCGCGCAGGATCTCGGCGAGGGTCACCTGGGCGGGGTCGAGGCGGTTCTGCTGCGTTCCGTGCATCACGCGCAGGCCGTGGTGGTACGGGTACAGACCGGTGAAGATCGAGGCGTGGG
>CAYGST010000127.1:0-10457 GCA_964352415.1 uncultured Planctomycetaceae bacterium
TAGTTGTCCGACAGCATGGTCCAGGGGTCCACCGCGCTCTGCTTCATGCCGAGGCTGATCTCCTTCTTCTCCGGGTTGACGTCCAGCACGACCACCTCGACGTTGTCGCCGATAACGACGACCTCGGAGGGGTGGTTGACGCGCTTGGTCCAGGACATCTCGGAGATGTGCACCAGGCCTTCGACGCCGTCCTCGAGCTTCACGAACGCGCCGTAGCTCATCAGGTTGACGACCGTGCCGACGTGCTTGCTGTTGGCCGGGTAGCGGTCCTCGATGCCTTCCCACGGGGAGGCCTGCTTCTGCTTGAGACCGAGCGCGATGCGCTCACGCTCGAAGTCGACGCGCAGGACCTTGACCTCGAGTTCCTGCCCCATCTCGACCATCTGCGAGGGGTGGCTGACGCGGCCCCAGGACATGTCGGTGATGTGCAGCAGGCCGTCGATGCCGCCTAGGTCGACGAACACACCGAAGTCGGCGATGTTCTTGACCACGCCGATGCGGACCTGGTTCTCCTGGATGTCCTTGAGCAGGACCTCTTTCTGCTTCTGCCGCTCTTCCTCGAGCAGCTTGCGGCGCGAGATGACGATGTTCATGCGCTCCGGATCGATCTTGATGATCCGCGCACGAATCGGCTCGTCGATGAACGTTGCGATGTCGTGGGTACGACGCAGGTCGACCTGACTGGCCGGCAGGAACACGTTGACGCCTTCGACGTCGACGAGCAGGCCGCCCTTGATCTTGCGCAGGCAAATGCCCTGCACCTCGTCGCCTTCCTCGTACTTGTCGGAGATCCGCTCCCACGCGCGCAGTCTGTCGGCGCGGCGCTTGGAGAGGTTGGCGGTGTTCTCGTAGGGGTCTTCGCCCTCGTAGAAGACCTCGAACTCCTGGCCCTTGACGGGCAGGTCTTCGCCGAACTCGGCGAGCGGGACTTGTCCTTCGGACTTCCCGCCGATGTCCATCACGACCATCTTGGTCTTGTCGTCGACCGAGTCGACGGTCGCGATCACGATGGTGCCGGGTTTGATGTCCTTGACAGTCGATTCGAGGACCTCGTCGAACTTCTGCTCTGAGAAGTCACCGAGGGCGGTCTGGAGCTTCTTGTCCAGATCCTCGGGATCGAGGTCGAAGCGCTTGAGGCGCTGCGAGGCAATGGCCATGGCCTGTACGAGGGAGGTGGGCTCTTGGAGGAGCCTCTCTTGAGAGAGGGATCGGGGCGTTCAGGAGCCCGTTCCAGCGTGTTCCCAGGCCGGATCGAGGTGCTCGAACACACCGCCGCCCCGCAATGGCGCGGGGCGAACGGGGGAGTGTATCGACCGCTTGCCCCCCAGATGGAACTTTCAGGAGGAAGTCTTCCCGGTCCCGGGCCGCTGGAGGGGCCCTTTCGTGGCGGTCGCGGGACAGGTCGCGCGGCTACCTCGCCTCGGCCCTACCCCTCAGATCTCCGGCACGTCCGCGTAGCCGCCGGCGCCCACCGCCGCCTCGATCCCGGCCTGGGCCCGCTCGAGCGCGTCCCGCGCCCCGGCCTCGATCGCCGGCAGGAAGCGGATCGCGATCCGCCCGGATCCGGGCTTCGAGCGCTCGCGCGGCCAGATCGCGTGGGATCCGCGGATGGCCGCGGGAACGATCGGCACTCCGGCCTTGCGGGCCGCGAGCAGCGCGCCCCCCATGAACGGCGCGACGCGGCCGTCCGTCGATCGCGTTCCCTCGGGGAAGATCGAGACCAGGTCGCCCTGCTCGAGGTGGTCGACCATCGCCCGCATCGCCGCGCGATCCGCAGCCCCGCGCTCGATCAGCACCGCCCCGCACTCGCGCATCACGAAGGCCAGCCACGGCGTGTCGGCCAGGCTCTTGCGGGCGACGAAGGCCACGTGACGCGGGGTCGCGGAAGCGATCAGAGGGATGTCGAGGAAGGACTGGTGGTTGGCGACGATCAGGGCCCCGCCGCTCGCGGGGACGTTCGCCGCCCCCTCGATGCGCCGGCGGTGGCGCAGCCTCAAATAGAGCCGCGTGGCGACGCGGCTGATGCGGTAGGTCGCGGTGGCCTCGGTGAAGATCCGGTCGGGCATCTCGCTCACGGGCGCCCCCCCGCACGCACGCGCCCGAGCAGCAAGGCGACGACCTCGTCCGCGCCGTAGGGATCGGTGTCGATGCGCTCCACCCCCTCGCCGAGCACCAGCGGGGAGTCCGCGCGCGTCGAGTCGATCCGATCACGGTCCTCGATCCCGGCGCGAATCTCGGCCTCGCGCTCGAGCTGGCCGAGCTGAGCGGCGCGTCGCCGCGCGCGCTCCGACGGACTCGCGTCCAGGTAGAAGCGATACTCCGCCTGCGGGAAGACGACGGTGGTCACGTCGCGCCCCTCCGCCACGACGCCGCCGCGGCGCTCGGCCACGAGGGTCTGCTTCGGGACGATCGCCGCGCGCACGCCGGGGTGCGCGGCGACGACGGACACGATGCCGTCCACGCGCGGGTCGCGGACCTCGCGCGCCGCGCTCTTCCCGTCGATCACGATGCCCTCGTCGTCGAAGGCCAGGTCGATGGAGTCCGCCACGGCGTTCACTGCCTCGGCGTTCGCCGGGTCGATTCCACGCCGCAGGACCTCGAGGGCCACGGCGCGGTACATCGCGCCGGTGTCGAGGAAGAACAGCCCGAGCTCCTCGCCCAGGCGCCGCGCGATGGTGCTCTTGCCGGCTCCGGCCGGTCCGTCGATCGCGATGATCATCGCGGGGATCCTACCGGCAGCGGCCCCGGACGCCACCGCGGAGGCTGCTCTTCCCCCTGCCGCTGCCGTTCGTTCAGCCGTGCGCCCGAAAGCCCGAGGACGTGAGCTCGAGCCCGGCCCCGTCCACCCGCAGGAGGTCGCGGCGCCCCCCGAAAGCGTCGAGGATCAGCCAGCGCGGCCCCCCGTCGAGGACCTCGTCGCGCGCCTCGTGCACGTGACCGCAGACGAGCGTCGCGCAGTCGTGCGCGACGGCCCGAGCCCGCGCCGCGTCCGCCTGGATCGCCTTCTCCTCCGGCAGCTTCGTGGCGATCGCGCGCTCGGAGGCGCGCCGCAGTCGTCTGGCGATGCGCCCGGAGACGGCGAGGGGCACGCGCGGCCCCAGCCACTGCACGAAGCGCGAGTGCGTCACCCGGCGCAGGCGCTGGTAGGCGAGGTCCTTCGTGCACAGCTCGTCGCCGTGCAAGAGGAGCACGCGCTCGCCGCCCGGGCGCCGGCCGACGCAGCCCTCCGGCAGGACGCGCGCACCGCTCTGCCCTTCGAAGCTCGCGCCCAGAAGGAAGTCCCGGTTGCCCTGCAGGACAAGCACCTGCCCTCGATCGGCCAGCGCGCGAAACGCAGCGATCACCCGCCGCGAGCCGGGCGCCTGCTCGTGCGCGGGGCCGACCCATGCGTCGAACAGGTCCCCCATCACGACCAAGTGCGGCTCGGGAAGGTCCTCGGTCCAGTCCGCGAAGCGGCCGCAGCGCGCCTCGTCGAACGGGTCGAGGTGCAGATCGGCGATGACGCTGAGCGGCCCTGAGAGGTCGACCTCGGGCAGACTCTGAAGTCGGCCGCGCGCGCCCGTCTCAGCCATCTTTCGAGTCACGGCCATCCTTCGCGTCACCAGGGGCCTCGATCTGAAAGTCGCGCATCTTCTCCCACAGCACCTTGCGCGAGATGCCGAGCAGCTCCGCGGACTGCGAGCGATGGCCGCCGGTCTTCTCGAGCACGCGGCGGATGTGCTCGACCTCGTGGCCCCGCAGGACCTCGCGTAGCGGTCGAATCTCGTCCTGGACCTCCGTCGCGCCGCGCCAGCGCTCGTCGCGAGGGAGCATGTCCTCGGCAGCGAGCTCCTTGGCAGGCCCCGCCAGCGCGATGGCGCGCTGAACGGCGTTCTCCAGCTCGCGGACATTGCCGGGCCAGGGATAGCGCTCGAGGGCCCGCATCGTCGGCGGCGCGACGTCGTAGGTTCGCCCGCCGCCGTGGCGCTGGATGAGGAAGCGCACCAGCGCCGGCACGTCGCCGTCGCGGCCGCGCAGCGGCGGCAGCTCCACGGGCACGACGTTGATGCGGTAGAAGAGGTCCTCGCGGAACTTGCCCTCGCGCACGAGCTGGCGCAGCGGCACCTTGGTCGCCGCGAGCACGCGGATGTCGATCTCCCGGGGCTTCTCCGAGCCGAGGCGCTCGAGCACGCGCTCCTGCAGGACGCGCAGCAGCTTGACCTGGGTCGCCAGCGGCATGTCGTCGATGTCGTCGAGGAAGAAGGTCCCGCCGTCCGCCAGCTCGAAGCGCCCCTTGCGCTCCTTGCGCGCGTCGGTGAAGGCGCCCTTCTCGAACCCGAAGAGCTCCGCCTCGAGCAGCGTCTCGGGCAGCGCGGCGCAGGAGATGGCGACGAACGGACCCTCGCTGCGCGTGCTCAGGCGATGGATCGCGAGCGCGAAGCGCTCCCTGCCGGTGCCGCTCTCGCCCTCGATCAGGACTGTGGCGTCGGTGGGCGCGACGGTGCGTACCCGGTCGAACACGGCGGTCATCGCCGGGGAGGCGCCGACGATCCCGGCGAACTCGTCGTCGCCGCCGTCGAGCTTCTCGCGCAGCGCGAGGTTCTCGCGCTCGAGGGAGCGGACGCGCGCGTAGGTGTCGACGAGCGCCACCATCGCGTCGTTCTTGAACGGCTTCTGGACGTAGAACTTGGCGCCGAGCGACACAGCGCGCTGCGCGTCCTCCATGGCGGCGAAGCCCGTCATGATCAGCACGGGGCGGGTGGCGTCCAGCTCGACGGAGCGCTCGAGCACCGCCATTCCGCCCGCGCCCGGCATGCGGATGTCCGTCAGGACCAGGTCGATCTCACCGGCCTCCAGCGCCGCGAGCGCAGACTCCGTGTTCGACGCGACCACGACCTCGTAGCCCGCCTCCTCGAGGGCGTCGCTGAGCGTCACCGAGATGGTGACCTCGTCGTCGGCGAGGAGGACGCGCATCCGGGCTCAGAGGGTGGCTTCGGGCGCCATCAGCCGTACTTGATCGCCGCCGGCCACTCCGGCTTCGGCCAGACAGCGCTCGGCGGTCCCGCGCAGGTCGTCGAAGAAGAGCGTCTCGCCCTGGACCATCCAGGAGCCGCCGATCGAGAGCGTCAGGCGCTGGTCGCCGAGCGCCGGCACGACGAGCTCGCGCTGACGCGCGACCAGTCGATCGGCCATCACTCGAATCTGATCGGGCACGGAGTGCGGAACGACGATCATGAAGCGGTCGTCGGGCAGGCGTCCGAGGAAGTCGCTGCCACGGGTCTGCTCGTGCAGCAGTTCGATCACAGCCTCGACGACCTGCTCCTTGACGTCGTAGCCGAGACGGTCGCGAACCTCGCCGAGCTGGTCGACGGCCACCACGAGACAGACGATCGGATACCCGTAGCGCTGCGCGCGACTGAACTCGACCCGCATCAAGTGCTGGATCTGCGCCAGGGAGAGCACTTCGGGCATTGCGCCTTCCGGTCCAGTGGAGTTCGTCATGAGTCGCTGACTCCGAGGATGGAGTCGAAGAAGGAGTCGAAGCTGGTGTCCCACTTGAAGCGCGCGAGCAGCATCACCACGAGCACCAGCCCGGTGTAGACCAGGATGCCGATGACGTTGGCCATCAGGAACGCGGAGCCGCTGACGGCGCGCGAGCGGGCCTTGCGGCTCGCCCCGGCTACGCCGCGCTGGAGGCTCGCCATGAGGAAGTCGCGCAGGAGTCGCCCCGAACGCTCGATCACCCGCGGGTCGTCGAGCGCGAACTTGTCCGCCTGCGCGATCGCTTCGCGAGCGCAGGCATCGGCGTCGAACTCCTGCTGCAGGACGGCCTCTTGCCAGCGCTGAACGAGCGGCTTCGGAACCATGCCGAGGTCGATCGCCAGGCCCGCCTGAACGCGACGCCAGGACTTGGCGTTCGGATCCATGGCCTGCGCGGGCGCCGCCTTCGGCTCGGGCAGCCGGATCTCCTGGAGCACCGGCGCTGCGGAGTGAAAGGTCATCGAGATACCGGCCCAGCGGATCGACTGGCCGGATTTCAGCAGCGCCTCGTCCGCGCTGCGCCCCTCGACCTCGAGCTCGGCCCGCCCGGAGATCCGAATCACCTTCGGCGGGTCGGTCCAGACGTGCAGCTCCCCCTCGGGGGCGCCGGGGATGACGACGTCGCAGCCGGGGCCACCCAAACGGGTCATGCCCTGGCGCAGGTCAGCGCGGGAGCGAATCCCGCCTACTTCGATCTCGAGCCAGCTTGAAGTCACGTGGAGAAGGAATAGTCGATTCCGGGGTGGGATGCACGCCGATCCCCGGCGCGCGACACGGGAAGCGTAGTCCTCCCCGGGGGCCGCGACTATCCTCCAAGCCACTCCGCGGACACGCCTCCGCCTTCGCTTTCCTCGAATCGCATGCTGCATCTGCTCCTGCCCGTCCTCGCTGGCCTCGCGCCGCAGGACGCCTGGACCGCTCTCCCCCTCCCCGACCTCTGCCGCGAGTCCAGGTCAGGCATTCACGTGACGGCGCCGTCGGGCGGCGTCCACGTCCTGCTCGAGGAGAGCACGCCGGTCGGACGACGCGGGTCCCGCGTGCTGCTCGAGCCCGACGCGCTGACCGGCCTGCTGCAGTTGACCGCCGGGGCGGCGGGTCGGACGCTGAGCTTCTTCCCGTTCACTCCGCCGCTCTTGGTGCAAGGCGGCGAAGCGGACGTCGCCTGGGCGCGCAGCGCGCTGCGAGGCATCGAGGCGGCGGGCGCCCGCAACCGCATCACGATCTCTGCCTGGCTCCTGCCGAGCGCCGGCGCGAGCGCGCCCGGCTCGGAGCGCGCGCTGCCCGAGGGCGCACGCGCCTGGCGCGGCGAGGCCTGGGCGGGCGAGCAGCTCGTCTTCGGAGAGCGCGACCGCCGTGGCTTCATCGCGACCTATGACGTCGAGGTCTCGACGGACTCCGGAGTCGCTGCGCCCGTCGTCGGGACCATCCTCACCGGACAGTCCGTACACCTGCGCGCGTCGCGCGTCGCCGGGGGCGCGCGCTATCACCTGCGCGGAGTCCTCGACCTCGCCGAGCTCGACGCCCTCGAAACGTTCGACCCGGACACCCCCGACCTCGGGGAGTTCCTGCAGCCGCGAGTGCGCTCCGTGAACGTGTCGTTCTCGGGCGTCGCCGCGAGTGGAGAGCTCTTGCGGGTCGAGCTCGCGGGCTCGCCCCTCGCCCAGCCCGACTGGACGCTCCTGGTGCGCGTCGACACGAACACGGAGCCGTCGGGGCCCGCCGCCACCGGCGCGGCGCTGGGCAGCGAGTGGCGAGCGATCGACGTGTCACTGCTCGAGCGGCGCCCGCCCGTGCTCGAGTCGCTCGACCCCGGCGCCGGCCTCGACGGAGAGGCGCGCCTCGGCACGGTGACTCCGATGGCCGCAACGCTCACCGCCTCCGGAGTGCTGAGCCTGGTCCAGCAAGGAACGCGCGCTCGGCGGACCGATGGCGGCTCGCGCGCCAGCGCGGTCGAGACTCCCGTGCAGGTGATGGAGGGACTCCTGCTCGTCTCGGCGGAGACGAACGCGGGCGGCCTCGCCGAGCGCATCGCAGCGTTCGTCCGCGAGGTCGAGGCGCCGCGCCTCGGGAGCACATCGGTCGAGGTGGTCCACGGAGGACTGCGCGCGAGCTTCCCGGTCGCGGAGGGCGAGACCGCTCGCCTGCTGGTCGGAACCGAACGCACCCTGCTGACGGGCTACCGCTCCGAGATCGCTCCGAACACCTGGATGCCCTCGCCGATCGTCCAGCGCGCGTTCGATGGTCTCGCCTGGCAGGGACGCCTCGGCGGCAGAAAGCTCGACGCGGAGTCCTGGATCAGCTCGACAACGTCGATCGAGCTTCAGGATCGCGAAGCGGCCCAAGTCGGCGCGATCCAGCTGCCCGACCGCAGCGTGCGCGGCGCGCGCGCGCAAGTGCCGCGCGGCGACCGCGTCGAGCTGCTTCAAGCCCTGCGCGATCGCCCGGGCCTGAGCGTGGAGGTCGCGGGCCCCTGAACCCAAAGCTGCCCGGGGGAAACCGAAAGCTCTGCGTACGTATCGCGGCCGCTCCCGGCTCGGCCTTTATACTTATGGACGGTTACAGGCCGCGCTGAGCGCGGCCTGCCCACGCCCCCACTCCGCCATTGAAGCTCGGCCTCCATCAATCCGCTCGTCTGGAGCAGCGACTCATGCAGTCGCCGCAGATGATCCAGGCGATGAAGATCCTCCAGCTCGGTACGCTGGACCTTCAGGAGCGCATCGAGCAGGAGCTCGTCGAGAACCCCATGCTCGAGGAGTCCTCCAGCAACGACGAGGCCGGCGGCGAGACGAGCGGCGACTCTGCCGAGCACGAGGTCGAGCGCGCCGATCCGGAGCGCGAAGAGGTCTCGCGACTCCTGGACGACCTCGAGAGCCTCCAGCGGGACTTCGGCGACGGGAATCGAGGCTCCAGCGGGGACGGCGAGGAGGGCGACCGCAAGCTGCAGGCCCTCGCCAACGCGCCGTCGGTGCCGAAGACCATGGCCGAGGCGCTCTCCGAAGAGCTCGCGTTCATCGAGCTCTCGCGGCGCAAGCGAGCGATCGCCGAGTTCCTGATCTTCTCCCTCGACGAGCGCGGCTATCTGCTCGAAGACCTCGAGAGCCTCGCCGAGCAGTGCCCCATCGCGATCATGGAGGGCGAAGCCGTCGAGCGCCCGGCACCTCCTTCTCACGAAGCGCAAGACCCCCCCGCGTCGAGCGACGCCGACGCTTCGGACACGGACGCCGCCGTCACCGTCGAGGAGCTGCAGTGGGTGCTCGATCGCCTCCGCGCCCTGATCCATCCCGCGCTCGGCGCGCTCAACCTGCGCGAAGCCCTGCTGCTGCAGATCGACCGCATGGAGGGCGCCCACCCCCTGCTCACCAAGATCATCGAGGACCACCTCGAGGACGTGCAGAACAACCGCCTGCCGCGGATCGTGAAATCGACAGGGCAGCCAATGGAGTCCGTGCAGGAGGCGCTGGAGCACCTGCGCCACCTCGACCCGACGCCAGGCGCCGAGTACGGCGAGACGGTCGCAACGATCATCGTGCCCGACGTCCTGGTCGAGGAGGACGAGGGTGAGTACGTGGTTCGCCTCGAGCGCGCGCGCATCCCGCGGCTGCAGCTCTCGCCGACCTATCGCAAGCTGCTCGAGGAGTCGGCCAAGGGCGACGGCACGCAGGCCTGGCTGAAAAAGCGTCTCGAGTCCGCGCGCTGGTTCATCGACGCCATCAACCAGCGACAGAGCACGCTCGAGCGCATCGCGAACGTGATCTTCGTCCGTCAGCAGCCGTTCCTGCTGAAGGGACTGACGGCGCTGCAGCCGCTGCGTATGCAAGAGGTGGCCGACGAGGTCGGCGTCCACATCTCGACCGTCAGCCGCGCGGTGAACGGCAAGTACGCCCAGACCCCGCGCGGTATCTTCCCGCTGAAGTTCTTCTTCACCGGCGGCACGAAGAAGGAGACAGGCGAGGTCGCCAGCCAGGTCTCCATCCAGCAGCGGATCAAGGACATGGTCGCGCGCGAGGACAAGAAGAAGCCGCTCTCCGACGAGGAGATCGCGGCCCTCCTGAAGGAGCGCGACAACATCCAGATCGCACGGCGCACGGTCAGCAAGTACCGGAAGATGCTGTCGATCCCCTCGTCGAGCCAGCGCAAGTCCTACGACTGAGGCGCCCGGACGCCTCTCCTGGCGCCGAGAGAGTTTGTCGCGGGTCCCGGTGCCGCGCCCCGCGCCGTCGCGCTAGGCTCTGCGGCAGGTCGTCCGCAGACGACCCTCCGCGAACCCAAAGGACTCCCACGACCCATGGCCAGGGCCACCGAACTCCGCAAAGGCTCCGTGATCGAGAAGGACGGCGACCTCCTTCTCATCACGGAGTACCACCACTCCACGCCGGGCAACCTTCGCGCCATCATTCAGATGAAGACGAAGAGCCTGACGAATGGCTCCGCGAGCTCCATCCGCGCGAGCTCGAGCGACTCCTTCGAAGTGGCCTACCTCGATCGGCGCAAGTGCCAGTACCTCTACAAGGAGGGCGAGGACAGCTTCATTTTCATGGACGAGGAGACCTTCGACCAGTTCCCCCTGCCGTCGGACCTCGCCGCCGAGTCGATGGGCTTCGTGAAGGAGAACACGACGGTCGAGGTCACCTTCCACGGCACGACGGCGATCGGCATCGTGCTCCCGCCGCAGGTCGTCCTCGAGGTCACCTGGGCCGAGATGGCCGTGAAGGGCAACACGGCGACCAACGTGAAGAAGGAGGCCACCGTGGAGACGGGCATGGGCGTCAAGGTCCCGATGCACGTGAAGGAGGGCGACCTCATCAAGCTCAACACGGACAACGGCGACTTCATGGGGCGCGCCACCGACTGAGAGCTCGCGCTCTCGAACCCGCGCGGCGGGGGGGGGCCCCCCCGGGCCCCGCCCCGCCCCCCCGGGGTGGGGGGGGGGGCGGGGG
>CAYGST010000128.1:0-2080 GCA_964352415.1 uncultured Planctomycetaceae bacterium
CGCGCTGGGGCCGAGCTGCGTGGGCTGTCACTCGTACTGAGCCGAGGTCGCTGCGCCGTCCGTTCTAAACGAATCGCGGGCGCGCTCGACCTGACGACGACCGAGCTCTGCGACGAGCGCGTCGGCGGGATCCTGTCGGCTGGCGCCGAGCGGCTGACCGCCGCCGCCGAGGTGGGGCTGCCGCAGGTCGTCTCCGTCGGGGCCACCGACATGGTCAACTTCGGCCCGCGCGCCACGCTGCCCCCCGCCTTCGAAGGCCGCACCGTCCACGTGCACAACGCGAACGTCACGCTGCTGCGCACGACGGCGGACGAGTGCCGCGCGATCGGCGCGGAGCTCGGCGAGAAGGTCGCGCGCTCGCGCGGGCCCGCGGCGATCCTCTTGCCCGGACGAGGCGTCTCGGCGATCGACGCCGAGGGCCAGCCGTTCGACGACCCCGCGGCGCGCGCCGCGCTGTTCGAGTCCATCCGCATGAGCTGCGGCGAGGTCGAGTGCACGCTCCTCGACCACCACATCAACGACCCCGAGTTCGCCGAGGCCGCGGCCCGGAAGCTCATCGACCTCATGAAGACCGCATGACCCCCAAAGTCGACAACTCCCGCACCGGCATCCTGAAGCGCTTCCGCGAGCAGATCGCCCGCGGCGAGCCGATCATCGGCGGCGGCGCCGGAACCGGCATCTCGGCCAAGAGCGAGGAGGCCGGCGGGATCGACCTCCTGATCCTCTACAACTCCGGCCGCTACCGCATGGCGGGGCGCGGCTCGACGGCGGGCCTGATGCCCTACGGCAACGCGAACCAGATCGTGAAAGAGATGGCCTACGAGATCATCCCGGTCGTCAAGCACACGCCGGTGCTCGCCGGCGTCTGCGGCACGGATCCGTTCATGATGCCGAAACTGTTCCTGAAGGAGCTCGTCGAGCTGGGCTTCGCGGGCATCCAGAACTTCCCGACGGTCGGGCTCTTCGAGGGGCGCATTCGCCACACGCTGGAGGAGACGGGCATGGGCTACGGCCTCGAGGTCGACATCGTGCGCCTCGCGCGGGAGATGGAGCTCTTGACGACGCCCTACGTCTTCAACGTCGAGGAGGCCCGCATGATGACCGAGGCCGGCGCGGACATCATCGTCGCGCACATGGGCTGCACCAGCGGCGGCTCGATCGGCGCCGAGACCGTCGATCCGCTGGAGGAGTGCGTCGGCACGATCGAGGCGATCGTCGACACGGTCAAGTCGATCCGCGAGGACGTCATCTGCCTCTGCCACGGCGGGCCGATCGCGATGCCGGACGACGCGAACTACATCATCCAGAACACGAAGGGCATCGACGGCTTCTACGGCGCGAGCTCGACCGAGCGCTTCCCGACCGAGGTCGCCATCAAGGCGCAGATCGAGCGCTTCAAGTCGATCCGCCTGCCGGGGAGGAGTTGAGCCGTGTGCAGCTCCGCCTGCCTGCGCTTCGTCTCGACGAAGGACGTCGTCGTCGAGGAGCTGCCGTGGGGGCCGCACGAGTGGCTCGTGCGGCCGGACCTGACCGAGGGCGATCAGCTGCTGCTCGTGCGCGTCACGATGCCGCCCGGCGAGGCGCACCAGTTCCATCGCCACCCGCACCAGGAGGAGGCGCTCTACTACCTCGAAGGCCGCGCTGAGCAGTGGGTCGGGGAAGAGCGGCGCATCGTGACGGCGGGTGAGGTCGTTCACGTGCCCGTGAACGCGGTGCACGGGACGTACAACGTCTTCGACGAGCCGTGCGTGTTCCTCGCGATCCTCTCGCCCGCGGCGCCCGACGGCCCCGCGCTCGTCGACGTCTGCCGCGAGGAGCCGTGGTGTTCGCTGAAGACGCCGATCGACTACCCCGCGTGAACCCATGACGCGCCCGCTCGTCCTCGGACTGGACCTCGGCACCGGGGGAGCGCGCGCGCTGGTCGTGGCGGCGACGGATGGCGCCGTGCTCGGCGGCGGACGCGCTCCCTGCGCCTCGCGTCGTACGGCAGAAGGTCGTCACGAGCAGGACCCCGCGGAGTGGTGGTCGGCGGCGCGCGCCGCGCTCGAAGCCGCGCTGCGCGAGGCGGGGGACGTGAGCG
>CAYGST010000128.1:2090-10424 GCA_964352415.1 uncultured Planctomycetaceae bacterium
CCGCCGGGGGCGCCCCCGCGGGGGGGGGGGGGGGGCGGCCCCCCCGCCCCCCCCCCCCCCCCCCCCCCCCCACGACTCGCTTCGCCCACCAGGCGGACTTCGTCGCGGCGCAGCTGACCGGCGCGCCGCCCGTCAGCGACTGGAGCAACGCCTTGAAGAGCGGCTACGACGCGGAGAACGGCGCCTGGAGCCCGTGGCTCGACGCGCTGTCCGAGCTGCGGGCGCGCTTGCCCGAGGTCGTGGCTCCGGGCGCGTCGCTCGGTCCGGTGGCGGCGGACGTCGCGCGCGCGCTCGGCCTGCCCGCGGGAGTCGAGGTCGTCGCGGGCTGCAGCGATGGTACCGCGGGCTTCCTCGCCTCGGGCGCGAGCCGCGTGGGCGATGACAACACGACGCTCGGCACGACGCTGGTCTTCAAGCGCGTGGCCGACCGGGCGGTGAGCGGCGACGGGCTCTACTGCCACGTGCTCCCCGGCGGTGTGCGCCTGCCCGGCGCGGCGAGCAACGTCGGCGGCGGCTGGGTGCGTGAGCAGTTCGCGGACGCCGACCTCGCGGCGCTCGACGCGGCGGCCGAGCGCGTGCTGCCGAGCCCGCACCTCGCCTACCCGTCGAACGGCGGCGGCGAGCGCTTCCCGTTCCGGACCGAGGCGGACACCAGGTTCTGCGACGCGCCGGCTGGCGACGCGGCCGCCCGCTACGCCGCGAACCTCCAGGGCACTGCGTTCGTCGAGCGGCTGGGGTACGCAGCGCTCGACGCGGCGACCGGGCCCAGCCGCGGCGCGGTCTACGCGACCGGCGGCGGCGCGGCGAGCGACGTCTGGCTGCAGCTGCGCGCGGACGTCACGCGGCGCCCGTTCAGGCGGCCGTCGTGCGCGGAGTCGGCCTTCGGCGCGGCGCTGCTCGCGGCCGGCCACGCGGTGCACGACGACCTCTGGGCGGCGAGCCGGGCGATGGTCCGCATCGAGCGCGAGTTCGCCGTGGACGTGGAGCGGGCGGAAGCGCTCGAGCCCCACTATCGTCGCTTCGTGGCGCGGCTGGCAGAGCGCGGCTTCGTCCGGAAGGACGCCTGAGCGCGCCGTTTCCCGGAGAACGCCCGCGGCGGCTCCTCGCCCGCCGCGTAGGCTCGGCGCACCATGAGTGAGACGCTGAAGCAGCTGGTCGTCGCCGCCCAGGACCTCGTTCGCCAGGGCCTCGTCACGGGCGCCGGCGGCAACGTCAGCGCGCGCGAGGGCGACGTGATGTGGATCTCGCCGAGCGGCTTCTCGCTCGAGGACGCGCGCGAGGAGCACTACCCGCAGGTCTCCATCGCGACGGGCGAGCTCGAGCCGGGCAAGCCGCGGCCCTCGTCGGAGGTCCTGATGCACCTCGAGACGTATCGCGTGCGCCCCGAGCTGACCGCGATGATCCACGCGCACCCGCAGATGACGAACGCGCTCTGCAGCGCGGGTCACGACCTGAAGCCGCTGTTCCCCGACTACTACGTCTACCTGGGCCGCAACGTGCCGCACCTCGAGTACGTCACCGTGACGACGCCCGAGCTCGCCGCGGTGGTCAAGGATGCCTTCAGCGCAGCCGACTGCTACGGCCTCGTGCACCGCAACCACGGGACGATCACGGTCGGGACCTCGATCAAGGAGGCGCTCTTCCGCACGCTGGCGATGGAGGAACAGGCCACGATCCAGTGGCACGCGCAGGTCGTGGGGGAGCCGAACTTCCTCACCGAGGCGCAGTGCGCCGAGCTCGACCAGCTCGGCAGCGAGGAGTACCGGCGCGAGCTCCTGGCGCAGATGAAGACCGTCAGCTGAGGCCGCGATGCTGCGCGCGCTGCTGTTCGACCTCGACGACACGCTGTACGCCTACGGGCCGTGCAACGACCGCGCGCTCGAGGCCGTGCACGACCTCCTGTGCCGGACGGTCATCACGCGCGCCGACGCGTTCCGCGCGCTGCACGACGAGGTGCGCGGCGATCTGGCGCGCGAGCTGAGCGGTCAGGCGGCCTCCCACAACCGCGTCCTGTTCTTCAAGCGCATGGTCGAGCGGCTCCTCGGCGAGTCACGACCGACCCTCGCCCTCGCGCTCTTCGACGAGTACTGGCGCGTGTTCTTCGACGCGATGGTGCCGGCGCCCGACGCCCACCGCGTGCTGGGGAAGCTGGCGGCGTGCTACCCGCTCGCGCTCGTGTCGAACCACACGACCGCGGTCCAGCTGCGCAAGCTCCAGCGGCTCGACTTCGAGGGCTACTTCAGCGCCGTCGTGACGAGCGAGGAGGCGGGCGTCGAGAAGCCCGCCGCGCACATCTTCGAGGTGGCGCTGAAGGCGGTCGGCGCGACGGCCGCACAGGCGCTGATGATCGGCGACAGCGTGAAGGGCGACCTCGCAGGCGCCGCGGCGCTCGGGATGCGCTGCATCCACACCGAGGAGTTCACGGCGGAGCGTGACACCGAGGGGATCAGCGCCGAGCGCCTCCAGCGCCTCGGCGAGCTGCTCGAGCGGCTCCCGGGACTTTCGGGCTGAGCTCCGGCGAGGGCGGCGGAAGGGCTGGCTCGGTCGCCGACAGCCGGTAGGATCTGGCCGATGGCCAAGCTCGCAAGCTCCAAGAAACTCCTCCTGCTCGCCGCCTCCTCCGTGGTCGCGTTCGGCGTGGCCGAGGTCGCCGTGCGCATCCGCTACGAGTGGGATCGAGACGAAGCCCGGGCCGAGCTCGCGCGCATCCGCCACGAGGTGATCGGTCGCTGGGATGCGACCGACGTCGAGAATCCGGAGCTCGCCCGCGAACCGGAGCAGGAGGGACCGCCCTGGGTCGTCTCGCCGTTCCTCGGCTTCGACTACGACACGTCCGGCGCGCAGTACGGGGAGGACCTCGCCCGGCAGGCCGAGGGTCACCCGGAGGACTTCACGATCCTCCTGCTCGGCGGATCGGTGGCGGCGGCGTTCGGGCACGCGGGGGAGAAGCCCCTGCTCAACACGCTCTCGGCGGACGCGCGCTTCGCCGGCAAGAACATCCGATTGCTGAACTACGCCCGGCCCTCGTTCAAGCAGCCGCAGCAGCTCAACACCGTAGGCTACCTCGTCGCGGCGGGTCTGCGGCCCGACTGGGTCATCAACCTCGACGGCTTCAACGAGGTCGCCGTAGCGTGGAGCAACCTCGGCCTCGGCCTGCACCCGATCCAGCCCTCGAGCCGCCAGTGGCTGACGCTGCTGACAGGCGCGAACGACTCCACGAGCATCGAGCGGATCGCGCGGGTCTACCTCGAGCGCGAGCGGCTGGTCGCCGACATCGACGATGCGCTCGACTCTCCGCTGCTCTCGAGCGCCATCGGCGGCAAGCTGGTGATGCGCGGGGTTCGGCTCCAGCACCGCGCGTACGGCGCGGCGAGCGACGTGGTCACGGTGGGGAATGGCGGCGTCGAGAGCGTGAACCCCGCCTACATCGGCCCGCCGATGGGGGACGACTTCAAGGTGCTCAACGCTTGCGTCGGCATCTGGCGCGACAGCTCCATCTCGCTCAATGCGATCTGCGAGGCCCACGGAATCGGCTACGTCCACGTGCTGCAGCCGGCCCTGAACGACGAGGGCTCGAAGCGCTTGACGGAGAAGGAGTACAGCACGGCGAAGGCGAACAAGATCTGGAAGAACGCGGCGCTCCACGGCTATCCGCGGCTGCGGGCGAGCGGCAAGCAGCTCCGCCAGCGCGGGGTGCCGTTCTACGACGAGAGCTACGTCTTCGAGGACTCGGACGCGACGCTCTACTTCGACGTGGTGCACTTCAACCGGTACGGGCATCAGATCCTCGCACGAGAGATCGGGAAGCACATCCTGGCCGAGATGGAGTAGCGCGCGGCTGCGCTCCGCCCTCCGAGTAGACTTCGAGCGATGAGCGCGACCCTCCTTCAGAAGCTGCTGCTCGCCTTCGGGACCGGCGTCGTGTGCGTTGTGGGCGCGGAGCTCGTGCAGCGCGCGCGCACCGGCTGGGATCGTGGCGAGGCCGAGCAGCGCCTCGCGAGCCTGCGCGACGAGGCGCTCGGCCGCTGGGGCGAGCAGGGCGCTGCGTCAGCCGAGGACGACGCGGCAAGCGAGTCCACCGGGCGCGCCTGGAGCGTCTCGCCGTACGTCGGCTTCGACTTCGAGAACGCGGGCGAGCTGCTGAGCCGCGACCTCGCGCGCCAGGCCACGTCGAACGGGGAGGAGTTCCGGATCCTCGTGCTCGGCGGCTCGGTCGCCGCGAACTTCGCGTTCCTCGGCAAGCAGCGGCTGATCGAGACGCTCGAGCGCGATCCGCGCCTCGCCGGCCGCTCGATCGAGTTCTTCATGTACGCGCGGCCGTCGCACAAGCAGCCGCAGCAGCTGCTCGCGGCGGGCGTGCTGCTCAGCGCCGGCCTCGAGCCGGACCTCGTCCTCAACCTGGACGGCTTCAACGAGCTGGCGATCGCGGCGCGCAACGCGGAGCTCGGCGTGCACCCGCTGCAGCCGACGGCGGGCCAGTGGCTTCCGCTCCTCGAGGGGACGCGCCGTCCGGAGACGCTGGCGCTCACGGCCCGCGCCTTCACGGCGCGGGAGCAGCTGAGCGAAAGCGTCGACGCGGCGCTCGCCTCGCCGCGACTGTCGAGCGCGCTCCTCGGTCCCGGCGTCGTCGCGCGCGTGCAGGAACAGCGCGGGCGCCTCGTGGCCGCGAGCGACGCGCTGGTGCAGGCCGTCGCGAGCCGCGAAGACGTGCCGGCGGCGCTCACCGGCCCGGCCGTGCCGCCGACGGCCGAGCGGCTCGCCACCTGCGTGGGGCTGTGGCGTGAGAGCTCGCGCGGGCTGGCCGGACTCTGCGAGGCTCACGGGATTCCGTACCTGCACGTGCTCCAGCCGACGTTGCACGACGCCGGCTCGAAGCCGTTGACCGACGAGGAGCGCGCGACCTCCAAGGGGCCGCAGGTCTGGATCGCGGCGGCGCGCGTCGGCTATCCGCGCCTGCGCGCCGCGGGCGCGGAGCTGCGCGACGCCGGCGTGGCCTTCTTCGATGCCAGCGCGGTCTTCAATGACCTGCAGGACCCGGTCTACTACGACGTCTGTCACTTCCGCCGGCCGGGACACGAGCTCCTCGCCGAGGCGATCGCGGGCGCGATCCTGAGCGAGCTCCCCTGACGGCGCCGGCGCCGCGCTCGGCTCAGTCGTTGGAGGCGCCGGTCTCGAGCTCGGTGTAGCCGAGCGCGCGCAGCTTCTCCGCGAGCTTCTCGCGCGCCTCGGCGTTCAGCTCGGACATCTGGCCCTTCATCGTCGAGGCCGTCGGGTAGGCGTCCATCCACGCGCCGCACTCGGCCACGAGCCAGCTGAGGCGCTCGGGCTCGTCCGCCGCGCGGTCGTGACGCTCCAGGGGATCGTCGATCACGTTGTAGAGCTCCGGCAGCTTGCCGAGCGCCTCCGAGCGCGCGCCGTGCGGCAGGATCAGCTTCCAGCCCGACTCCACGTGGCGCAGGGAGATGTGGTGCGAGCCGTAGCAGTGGACGAACTCGCGCCAGTCCTCCGGGGTCTCGCCTTCGAACAGGGGCAGCAGGCTGCGACCGTGCAGGCCGGGCGGCGCCTCGATGGCGGTGAGCTCGAGCAGCGTCGGAACCAGGTCGATGTTCTCCACGGGCGCGTCGACGCGCAGGCCCGCGGGGAGACTGCCGCCCCACATCACGAAAGGCGTGGCCATGACCTGCTCGTAGCCGTTGCCGCCGTGCAGCTGGTAGAAGAACTTGCGCGGCGCCATCGAACGCAGGGACGCGGCCGAGTCACTGGTGACGTGCTCCCAGAGGCCCTCGCCGTGGTCGGCGACGAACGCGTAGACCGCGTCCTCGTCGATGCCGAGGCGCTCGAGGTCGCCGAGGATCTCGCCGAGGCCTTCGTCGAACCAGCGCACCTCCTGGTCGTAGCGCGCGCGCTCCTCGGTCAGGTCCGCCAGCTGACGCGCCCAGCCCTGCTGCGGTCGCGGCGGCGCCCCGCCGCGCTCCGCGAGCGTCGCTTCCCACCAGCCCTCGGGCTCGACGCCCGGCGCCTGATCGCGGGGGAGCACGTCGTCGAGCTCCTCGTGCTTGCTGTAGGGCGAGTGGGGGTCGTAGGCGTGCAGGTAGAGGAACAGCGGCGGACGCTCGCCGCGCGCGTTCGTCGCGAGCGCCTCGCGCACCGGGTCCTGCAGCAGCTCGCGGATCGCGCGGATGTCGCGATTGACCTCGATGCGGTTCTCCTCGTCCTCCCAGCAGTCGTTCACGTCGAAGTGATCGAACCCGCGCGTGAAGCCCTGGCCGTCGTCGACGGCGCAGTTGGCGACGATGCCGATCGTCCGGTAGCCCGCGTCCTTGAACAGCTCCGTCAAGCTCGGTGCCTCCTCGTCCAGGCGGTCGCGGTAGTTCGTCAGGTAGCGGCCCTGGAAAATCGTGACCATCGACGGGAGCGTCCAGGGCCACTGCGCCGTGACGTCGCGGAAGAGGACGCCCTCCTCGGCGAGACCGTCCAGAACGGGCGAGGTCTCGCGCGGGTAGCCGTAGCACGAGAGCCGATCGGCGCGCAGCGTGTCCACGACGACGAGGACCACGTCGGGGCGGCGCGGAGTCTCGGTGGGGGCGCCGCCGCAGGCGGCGGCGAGAGCGAGAGCGAGGACGAGCGCGCCGGCGGTGCGGGCGCTGAGTGTTGCAGGGCGTCGATTCACGGCGGGGGAGGGGGTGCGGCTAGAGGCTACCCCACGGCGCGGGGCCGAAGGGACCTCATGGCAGGTTTGACGTGGCACGCAGCTCGGCGCGCGGTCGCCTCCTCGCCGCGTCGATCTCGAATGCGCGAACGAAGTGCGCCCCGACAAGAAGCGAGGGCCCGCGCACGCGCGAGCCCTCGCCTCGATTCTTCCAGCGCCTCGTGCTCAGCTCGGGAAGGTCAGGTCGCGGAAGCGCTTGGCCTCCGCGGTGACCGCGCGCTCGATCGGCAGGCGCTCGGTCGACGAACCGGTCCAGAAACCGTGGCCCGTCGTGTTGTTGAGGATGTACTGGGCGTCGTCGGGCGTCTCCATCGCGGCGCCGTGGGCGACGAGCAGCGTGTCCGGGTTGAGCGTACGGATCTTCTGGTACGCCTCCTCGGTCCGCGCGGCGGTGACGTCGATCGTCTCGCCGGAGTCGTAGCCGCGCTGGCCGCCCTTCGTGGTCCCCGCGTGGAAGCAGAAGATGTCGGGCTTCGAGGACTCGATCATCTGCACGGTGTCCTCCATGTCGAAGGCGAGGCCGACCGTGACGAAGCCCATCTCCTTCGCCAGCGCGAGCATCTCGCACTCGACCTCGAAGGTGATGCCGCTCTTGCGCAGGACCTTGTACAGCTCGGAGTCCTTGTCGACGTAGCTGACGGACGGCCCGATGTTCGAGACGGACTCGACGCCCATGGCGCGGATCTCCTCGAGCACCATGCGCATGTCGCGCAGCGGGTCGTTCGGGTTCAGGCAGATGCAGATGAAGGCGTCGCCCTTGATCGCGGGCAGGATGTCCTCGCGCGTGTAGCGCAGGACCTGCTCGTTCGCGTCGAGCACCGGCCACATCATCGACATCGTGCCCCAGCCGTTCGCGCGCAGGCGAGCGCCGGAGAAGGTGTTGATGCAGTCGACGCCGGTCTGCTCGAGCAGCTTCGCGACGAGGCCGGAGCCCGCGCTCGAGATCATGATCGGCTTGTGGTCCGTGACCTTCTTGTTCAGCTTGGCGAGGATCTCTTCACGGGACGTGCGGGGGGCGATCATGGGGGCTCCTTGGATCGAGTGGGGCGAGGTGAGGGGTGGAGAGGGTAGCGGTGCCTCCGATCCCGCTCAACGACGGGCGGCGGGGACCGCGCTCACGCGGAGGAGCGCGCGGGCTCCCGGCGCTTCGCTGCGGGACCGGCGACCCTCGGCGAGCTCCCGGGATGCTGGTAGATTGGTCCCGCGGGCCCCGACTTCGGTTTCCCGAGCTGCCGCTTCACCACGCTTCCTCCCCACGTCGCATGCTTCCTCGTTCGCTCCTGACGCTCCTCGCCGTCCCCGTCCTCACTGCCGGTGCCCACGCACAGGTCTTCACCGCTGACTTCGACGGCCTGAGCGAGGGAGCCATCGGCAACAGCCCCGTGGTGGGAGCGATCACCTTCTCGAACCTGGACCAGTACCTGGGCGGCAGCGCCGGGACGTTCATCGCGGAGGACGCGTCCTCGACGCTCGCCGGCTTTCCGAACTTCACCGCGCCGATGACGCTCGGCTTCGGCGGTTTCTCGCCTGGTGCTGGCGCGGCGTTCTCGCGCTGCGGGAGCTTCGAGATCGCAGCGCCCGTCGTCGTCGACGACGCCTCGGTGAACTTCTACTTGAGCGGAGGC
>CAYGST010000129.1:0-10404 GCA_964352415.1 uncultured Planctomycetaceae bacterium
CCCCTCGCCCCTCTCCCCGGAACCGACCGACCGCGTCGCGCGCTGTTCGTCGATCGCTGGGGCACCCTGCTGGAAGCCCCGAGCGGTGATCCGCGGCGAACCTACAGCCAGCTGACCTTCACGCCGGGCGCCGTCGACGCGCTGTTCCGCGCCACCCAGGCCGGCTGGGCGATCTACCTGCTCGGCAACGAACCGGCCGTTGCGCTCGGCCACGTCAAGGACGCCCGCTTCCGCGAGTTCGAGGCCCAGATCCTCACCGAGCTCTCCGCGCAGGGCGTGCAGGTCCGCCGCAGCTACGCCTGCCTCGACGACCCCGTGAACGGCAAGGGCGCGCACTGCAAGGACTCGGTCTTCTTGCTGCCGAACACCGGCGCGATGTACCACGCCCGCCAGCACGACGCGATCCACCTCCCGGAGAGCTGGGTCATCGGCGACTCGACCCTGGAGCTCGCTGCCGGCTGGCGCGCGGGCTGCCGCACGGCCGGGGTCCTGACCGGCCTGGGCCTTGCCGACGGAGAGCTGGAGATCGACATCCAGTTCGAGGCCGCGAACCTGGCCGAGGTGCTGGACGAGATCCAGGAGCTCGCCCAGGCCGCGAATTCCTGAAGGAAGCTGAGCACGAGAGCCGAGGGTGACCGCCCTCGGACCGATCGGCCGCGCGCAGCCCCGCTGCGCGCGGCCGATCGGCATTCCGCCTCCGCTGGGGCAGCAGGGACTGGCCGACTTGCGTGTTGCTGGCTCGCCGCAGGTCGTTCGCGCGAAAGCCCTTGGGGCGCGGCGCTGCTGCGGAGGGCCTCCGCACCGCTTCGCCCGCCGCAAGTCCAGGTCTGAGCGGGGCTTGGCCGCGCCGCTGGAGACGCAGCAACACGCAACTCGGCCAGTCTCCTCTCAGAACCGGCGGGCCGGGTCGGCCGTGAGCACGCGCACGGTCCCCCGGTGGTAGCGAATCGAGCCGTCCTGCTCGAGCACCAACGAGGCCCCCGGGAACAGCCGCAGGTCGAGGTTCGGGCTGAAGTACCAGAGCGGCTCGGCCGAGGTCGGCGGCAGCCAGAGCTCGCGCGAGCCGTCCTTCAGGCTGCGGAACTCGTAGGGCGGGCCCACCTGGATCGCGTGGCGCGGGTGGAACTCGATCGCGCCCTCGGGCAGCCCTCGCCAGTGAGCGGCGTGGTAGGCGCTGGGGGGCGGCAGGCGATCGTCCTCGGGCTCCCAGCGCAGGTGGGCAGGCACGGGCTCGGGGAGGGACTCCCCGGACGGAGCGCTGGCGTCGTCCTCCGCATCCACTCCCGGTTCGGCCTGGGACTGGGCCCTGGAGGACGCGGGGTCGCTCTTGGAATCCGTGGCGTCCGCGCGGGACTCGGACCCAGGCGCGGTGGCGTCCGGCAGGCGCTCGGGTGCGAAGCCGGCCTGGCCGTCGGCCGGCGCGTTTCCGCCGAAGAGCGGGTCCGCCGCGGGTCGCTGCGCTGGGCGCTGGGCGCTGGGCGCGCTTGGCTGGCTGGGGTCGCTCCTCGGACCCGGCTGAGTTGGCTTCGCGATGGGCAGCGCCGGCTCCGGGGTCGGCTCATCTGTCGCCATGCCAGGAATCGACGGGGCCGGGCCCCGGGTCTCCCAAGGCCAGTCGAAGTCGCCCCACGGGGCGGGCTCGTCAACGAAGGCGATGCGCTCGGGCGCCTGCGGCGGCGAGAGTGAGCCGTTCGGCACAGCCAGACGGTTCGACGGCGCGGCCGGTTCGCTGTGGGTCGACGGAGGCCGGTCCTTCGAGCGAGGGCCCGCGGCCGGAGCCGTCTCCGATGGCGCGTCCGGCCGCGTAGGCACCTCGCTGCTTGCGCGCTCGGCGTCCGCCTCGGCGTTGGCAGTCGCCTGGGCGCCGGCGGTCGGATCGGAGCCGACTTCCGGATGCGGATCGACGCCGTCGCTCACGGTGACGTCCGGATCCGGCACGGCGGCTGCGGGGGCCCCAGGACTCCTCTCGGGATCGAGCCAGCGCTCCGGGGCATCAGGAGCTTCGGTGGCGGGAGCGCCGCTCGGTTCGGCTTGCGAGTGCGGCTCGGCGTCGGTCGTCGGCGCATCGGTCTCGGCCTCGCCCTGCGCGGCCGGGGGCTGCCACGGCCAGTCCCAGCGACGCCAGGGCTCCAGCTCCTCCTCCTCCACGGTCCACGGCCACGGACTGCTCGCGTCCCAGCCCGGGGCTTGGCGCAGGGCGAGGTCCGGCTGATCGGGGATGCCCCCCGAGCCCCACGGCCAGGTGCTGCTCCCCCATTCCGGTGCGGATGGGCTGCTGTCCGCGCGGACGTGGAAGACGGGCTGGCCCTGCAGGCGGGCGCGTTCCCCCGCGTGGATCGGAACCGGCGGCGGCGCGAAGCCCTCGCCGCCGACCCAGGTGGCGCGCGCCTCGCGGCCGGCCCGGTGAACGAGCTCCACACCGCCCGCCGGCAGTCCGTAGAGCGAATAGGCGCCCTCCTCCAGGCGAGCGCGCCAGGCGCCTGGCAGGCCGAGGCGCACGGCCCCGCTGCGGACCTCGACGTCGGCCTCGCGCAGCGCGGAGAAGTCCAGGCGGAGCCCGTCGCTCGCGGCGACCGGCTGCCAGGCGACCGAGGCCGGCCCCCGCAGCTCGATGCTGCAACGGCCCGCCCAGCACAGGCTGGCGCGGCTCCCCGGGGCGAGCTCGAAGTGGCCCGGACCCGCGACCGGCGGGACGCCACGGCCCCGGGTCAGCGGGCTCACGCCGTGGTCGGTGACGAGCAGCGCGCGCCCGCTCTCGACGGACAGGCGGACCTCCTGGGCCGGGGCGACGGCCGCGAGGACGAGGGCCGCGGTCAGCGGCGCGAGGAGACGTTCGATCATGGGGCGAGTCGGGGGGGACCTCGCGCTTATCGGCCCCCGCCGAGGCCCAACCGTGCCCAAAGCCACGATCCCGCACTGGGGCGATGCGGGGGCCACGATGACCCGAGGGGGCTCTCCAGAGCTCCGCTTCGCCAGCCTCGGCGATCGGCGCGATGCCAGACAGCCGGACCGCCGACCAGTTGACCGCCGCCGTCCGCAGGCCGGCGGGCTGCGGCTCAGAGCCTGTGAAGGAATCGCTCGCGCTCCTCGGCGCGTCGCGATCGTGTCCCGACAGGGCGCCCTGCGGGCGCTACGCGCGCCGCTTCGGAGGAGGGGCAACGCTGCTCGGGGCGCGAGCGGGGCGTGGCGAGGAGTGTGATGGGTTTCCTCACGGGCTCTCAGGCCAGTCGCTTGCGCAGGACGGAGGCGCGCAGAGCGTCGCGCTGGGACGGGTCGATCAGGGCGTCGCTCGAGCCGTCGCCGTGCAGCGCCTGCAGGTGGCCCTTCTGAACCAGGACGCCGAGCTCGCTCAGAAGCTCGAGCGGCGTCTCCGCGATCAGGCCCAGCGAACGACCGAGACGCACGTTCGAGAGGTGCGCGAGCGCGTCCTCCGTCGAGAGCGAGCGCGCGGTGCGCAGCACGCCGAGAGAGCGGGCGACGCGGTCGTTGAGCGCGGCGGTCTGATCCGCGAGCAGCGCCTTGCGCACGCGCCGCTCGAAGTCCTCGATGACCGGCACGAGCGCGCGCAGGTCGTCGATCAGGTCCTCTTCGCTGCGACCGAGCGTGACCTGATTGCTGATCTGGTAGAAGTCGCCGGCGGCGCGGCTGCCTTCGCCATAGAGACCACGCACGGCGAGACCGGTGCGCTGCGCCGCGGTGAAGACCTTCTCCAGCTCGCTGCGCACGAGGCCGAGCGCGGGCAGGTGCAGCATGACCGAGGCGCGCAGGCCCGTCCCGACGTTCGTCGGACAGCCGGTCAGGTAGCCGAGTTCGCTCGTGAACGCGTACGGGAGGCGCGCTTCGAGGAAGCGGTCGAGCTCGATCGCCACGTCGCGCGCGCGGTCCAGCTCGAAGCCGGGGCGGACCGACTGCAGGCGCAAGTGGTCCTCCTCGTTGACCATCACGGAGAGGCTCTCGCTCGCGCCGAAGGCCACGGCGCGACCCGCCGGAACGCCGTCGCCTTCCTCGCACGGAGCCAGGTCGCGGCTGATCAGATGTCGCTCGCGCAGGATCAGGCGCAGCACCAGCGAGGTGGACTCCATCGCAACCCAGCTGGTCTCCCCGTCGAGGGCCGCCTCGACGAGGTGCGGCTGAACTGCGGCGGCCAGCTCGGCCGCCTGCTCGCTCGAAAGCCGCGGCGAGAACGGGAACTCGCGCAGGTTCCGGGCGAGGCGAATGCGACAGGACACGACGATGTCGTCGGGGTCGCGCGATTCGCAGAGCCACGGACTCACGTGGCAGGCGAACTCCTTGGGATCGATCGGGCTGTTCAACGGGGGACGCCGGGCGCTCGGCCCGTGCTGCCCCATAGCCTAGCCGTGTCCGGGCACCAAGTCGTCCTGCGGCTGGACTGCAATTTGTGCCGACGCAGGAGAGCTCCCCCGCCGCGCCAGGCTTGCGGGCCCCCATCGCCCCTGTCATCTTGGCCCGCCGTGCCCCTCTTCGACCCCGCAACGATCGTGCTGGCGACCATCGCGGTCAGCCTGCTGCTGTTCGTCACGGAGGCGGTCCGCTACGACCTGATCGCGATCGGCGTCGCAACGGTGCTCGCGGCGACCGGAGTGCTGAGCCCCACCGAGGCCTTCGGCGGCTTCTCCTCGCCTGCCGTCGTCCTGATCGCGGCGATGTACGTCTTCGGAGCAGCGTTCACGCGCTGGGGCATCGCCGAGGCGCTCGGCGCGCGCGTCCTCGGACGCGCGGCCGAGATGAGCGAGGCGACTCTTGTCGTCCGCATCGTGCTGCTCGCCGCGCTGCTGTCGGGCGTTCTCTCCAACGCCGGCGTGGTCGCGATCCTGATCCCGGTGCTCTCGGGCGTCGCCCGGCGCGCGCGTCTGCCGGTCTCCAAGCTCCTGATGCCGCTCGCGTTCGGAAGCCTGCTCGGCGGACTGCTCTCTGTCATCGCGACCTCCAAGAACCTCGCGGTCAACGGGATCATGGCCGAGCTCGGTCACGAGCCGCTGGCGCTGTTCGAGTTCACGCCCTACGGCCTCTGCCTGCTCGCGATCGGCACGCTCTACTTCGTCTTCCCCGGCCGCCAGCTGCTGCCGAGCAAGCGCGTCGACGAGACGCTCAGCGAGCACTACCAGGTGCGGCGCTTCGTGACCGAGGTGCTGATCGAGCCGAGCAGCAACCTGATCAACCGCTCCGTCGCCGACGCCGATATCTTCAAGGAGTACGGCGTCGCCGTGCTCGGCATCGTTCGCCCGGACTCGACGACCGTCCTCGCTCCCGGCGCGTACAACCGCATCCGGCGCGACGACGTCCTGATCCTTCAGGGTGAACCGGACGACATCTTGCGCCTGCAGAACGACGAGACGCTGAGCCTCGTCTCCTCGGCCAAGATGGCCGACACCCAGATCGTCGCCGGCGACGTGCAGCTGGTCGAGGCGGTCGTGCCCGCGGGCTCCGACCTGCAGGGCCGCACGCTGGCGGGCGTCGACTTCCCCGAGCGCACCGGCGTCAACGTCCTCGCTCTCTCCAAGCACGGCGAGGTGCACCCCGGCCGCATCTCCGAGACGCAGCTCGAGGTCGGCGACACGCTGCTGATCCAGGGCCACGACCGCGACATCGAGCGCATCCGGCGCAGCCGCGAGCTCTTGATCCTCGGCGAGCTCGAGACGCAGCCGATCGGCCGCGGCGGCCTGATCAGCCTGCTCACCCTCGCCGGCGTCCTGCTGGTCGCCTTCCTCGGGTGGATGCCGCTGTCGGTCACCGCGCTGACGGGCGCGCTGGTCCTGTTCCTCACGCGCTCCGTCCCCGGCAAGGACATCTACCAGCACGTGGACGCGCAGGCGCTCATCCTGATCGGCGGCATGCTCGCGCTCGGCCAGGCCTTCAGCGTCAGCGGCCTCGACCGCGACCTGACCGAGGAGCTGCGCAGCTTCGGCGGGTTGTTCGCGTCGCCACGACTCCTGATCGTCGTGCTGATGCTCGCGACGGCCGTCCTGACCCAGGTCACGACGCACATCGCCGCGGCGACCATCATGACTCCCATCGCGCTGTCGTTCGCGGACGAGCTCTTGATCGACGATCGCTCCTTCGTGATGGCGGTCATCACCGGCGCGAGCCTCGCGTTCATGTCGCCGGTCGCCCACCAGGCCAACGCGATGGTCGTCGGCCCCGGCGACTATCGCTACCGCGACTTCTTGCGGGTCGGCACGCCGTTGACGGTGCTGCTGTTCGCCTGCGCGGCGTTCCTGATTCCGCTCCTGTTCGGCGTCCGCCCGCTGGGCTGAGCCCGGTGATCGGCCCGCTCCTCCTCGCGCTGGCCCAGACCGCGCCGCCCGCGGACTTCCCCGTCTTCGTCTGGCGCCAGGAGCACCCGGGCGCACCGCTGTCCGATGCGCTCGTCGCGCCGTTCGGCGGGGTGAACATCGAGGGCGCGCGTGAGGACGCGTGGGTCTTCGAGAACGAGCTCGAGTTCTACGTCGGTCACGCGCCCGGGCGCGACGAGCTGCACCTCGAGCGCGACCGGCCGTGGTACGCCGCGCTGTGGGAGCGCTACTACGAGGAGCGCGATGCGGGCGTGCTCCTACGCGTCCCCTGCCTCGCCGAGCCCGCGACCTTCGAAGCGCTCGCGCTGCGCTTGGAGGCGAGCGCGAAGGCCCGCGGAGGTCGGCACGGGCGCGGGCTGTCCCTCGGCGACGAGGTCGGCCTCACGCCCTACGGCGCGCCGCTCGATCTGTGCGCCTCCGAGGCCTGCCGCAACGGCTTCAAGGAATTCCTCCTGCGCTCGTCCAGGTGGCGCTTCCTCCTGCCGACTGACGGCACGTCCCCGCCGTGGCCCAGCACCGACGACGTGCGCCGCGCGTGGATCGACGGCGACCCGGCGCTCGTCGCCGCGTGGATCGCACGGCGCGAGCACCACCACGAAGTCGTGCATGCGCTGCTGGCGCGACTCGCCGCACGCGCGCGGCAGCTGGCGCCGGAGACCCCGATCGGTCTGTTCGGGCAGAGCGGACGCACGGCCTTCGGTGACGTCGGCGTGGAGCGCGTGCTGCCGAGCCTCGACTTCCTGGAGGTCTATCGGCTGCGTGACTCGCGCGAGCTGCTCTACACCCTGCGCGACGGCGCGCAGCGTTCCTACCTGACCGTCTTCCGGGACGCCGAGGCGCCGCTCGGTCCGAGCTGGATCGCGTGGGAGCACTGGTTCCGCGGCGGGGACGGCCTCGTCGTTTGGTCCGACCGCGACCTCGCGGCGGACGGCGACTACCTCGCGCAGCTCACCGGCGCCGTTCGAGGGATCCGACGCCTGCGCGAGCTCGCGCCCGAGTGGCGCCCACGGCCGGAGGGCGTCGCGCTTGTGCACGCTCCGGATTCGATGGCGCTCTCCTGGCTGCGCGACGCGCTCCACGACGGGCCGACGTGGCCCCGCCGCTTCCCGAGCTATCAGAACGAGCACGGAACCCGAGAGGTATCGTTGCGCGCAGTCCTGCGCCGCCTCGAGGATCTCGGAGCGCTGCCGGGAGCTCTCCCCCTCGACACGATCGGCGCTGCGACTGCCGCGCGCTTTCCGCGACTCATCGCCAACCACCTCGTGTGCCTCGACGCCGACGAGCTCGATCAGCTGGGGGCGTACCTGCGAGCCGGCGGCGAGCTGCTCCTGGTTGGGTCCTTCGGCACCTGGACGCGCCGGGGCGAGCGTCGCGATGAGAGCGGCGCCGCGCTCTTCGACGAGGCGCTACTCGGGCGCGTGCACGTGCTCGAGCTGGACCCCGCCGCCTACCTGGCGCGGCGCGACTCCTCGCTGCCCGACGGGTCGCGATGGGGCACCGTCGCGAGCGCCGCTGGCGCTGGACAAGTCTCGAACTGGAAGGTCGACGGCAACGGTCCGCCGTGGCTCCGACACGCGCAGCGTGGGACCGCGCCGGGCGAGTGGCTCTTCGCCGCCCTCCCGAACGCGAGCGCCCCGGCCCAGCGCGCGGCACTCCGTCCGGCGAGCGTGTCGTTCCGAGTCGCGCCGGGGCTCGAACTGCTGCCACTGCACCCCGCCGACGCGGAGTCCTGGACCGTCGAGGAGAGCGGTGAGGTGCTCGTGCGCGTGCCTGCCGGCGAGCCGCTCGCGCTTCGCTTGCGACCGCGCTGAGCCCCTACTTCAGGCCGAGGGCGCGCAGCAGGTTCGCCCAGCGATCCCCGAGCGCGCGCGGCAGCGCATCGATCGGCCGGCGCTGATGCGTGAGCTCTGCCCGCACCTTGTCGAGCGACCCTTGCTTCTCTCCGAGGGTGACATTCGCCTCGTGCAGGAGCAGCACGAGGCCGTTGCGTTCGGCGGACAGGGCATCTCGATCCGCTTGCAGCGCAGCGAGCTCCTGGTCCTTCGCCCCGATCTTCGCCAGCGCCTCCTGCAGAGCTGCATTCAGCCGCTCGATGGAGGCCTGGAGCTGCTCCTTGGCGGAGACCTGCTCGGCCAAGCCACGCTCCAGCTCATCTCCACGCGCCTCGTGCAGCGCGATCTGGCCATCGAGTTCTTCGATACGAGCCCGCTGGTCCTCTTCGCGCTTCTTCAGCCGTGCGACGAACTCCTGATGCGCCTCGAGGTCCACGCGCAGCGTTTGCGCAACGACCTGGCTCTCCTCGCGCTCGCGGGTGAGCAACGCGTCCAGCTCCTCCAACGACTTCTGGTGAGCCTCGAGGTCGCCACGCAGCTCGGCAGCCTGCCGCTCTCCATCGAGGCGCTCGCGCTCGAGCTCGATGGCGCGTTTCTCCAGCTCCTCCTCGAGCAGGTCCTCGTTGCCGAGAATCTCGATCGCGCGCTCTCGGAGGTCGTCGATCACCTGACGCTGAACCTCGTTCTCCTGGCGGACGATCCCCAGGGTCTCACGGTGCCCTTCCAGGTCGAGGTGCAGGTCTGCGTTGACTCGCTCGAGGCGCTGCCACTCCGCCTGCACGACCTCGCGATCCACGTCGTACTCAACCAACTGCTCGAGCAGCAAGCGGACCGGCTCGAACACGCCGCTCGGCGCGACCGGCGGACCGAGCAGGCGCTCGGTGCTCGGCAGCCCAGCGCCATCCTTGGCCGCGACCAGCGCGTGGCGGTAGACGGGCTCGGAGTGGTCCGATGCGTAGAGCGTCGCGTTGTAGAACTCGTAGTGCTTCGCCGCGAGCTTGCGCAGCTGTGGGTCGCGGTCCATGTAGAGCTCGGCGCACATCAATGCGAGCCAGCGCTGCAGGTTGGCGTGACCGATCGACGCGACATCGGCGCCGCCCGCGCGCAGACGGGCGATCGAGCCCTCGTAGGAAGGCAGTCCGTTCTGCTTGTGCTCGGCCAGGTACCGGTGCTCGACCGCCATCTTCTCGAGCAGGAACTCCTCGAGCAGAAGCTCGGCGTCCGCGACGCCGTCGGTGTCGTACGGGCCGGCGACGACCGCCCAGCGACGCGCGACGCGCAGGACCTCGTCGAGGAAGGCGTCGCGCCGCGGCGGCGGAACGTGCTCGAGCGTGTCGAAGCAGACCACGGCGTCCACCGCTCCATCCGCGAACGGCAGGCGGCTCCCGTCGCCGAGGACCAGGCCCGGCGCCTCCGACTCCTCCACGTCGACGAGGAACACGTCGTCGTTCGGCAGGAACTTGCGCAGGAGCTCGGTGCGGCCGCCGACGTCGAGCACCGCGAGTCGCTCGCCGTCCGCGCGCAGATCGTCGAGGATGTCGGCCACCAGGCGATACCGCTGGTACTGGTCGAACGGCAGCTGAAGCGTCGAGTCCGTCACGACTTCGAGACCTCCGTCGCGCCACCCTCGCCCCGGTTCACGGTCCAGCGCGTCGGCAGGTAGAGCATGCCGTGCTGGTGATGGCGCTGATCGAGCACCTCGAAGGTCAGCGCGTGCTCGCGGTGGTCGATCGCCGTCGGCGAGGCCTTGCTGTGGTCGTAGAGGAAGGTCGTGATGTAGTACTGACCGGTCAGGAGCGGCAGCGACTCGAAGTCCATCACGACCTCGCCGCTCTCGCCGGCGGGTACGCGGCCGAGGGCGATCGGCTCGTCGCGCCAGTGGTGGTTCGAGCCGTTGATGTAGGTGCCGTCCGAGCGGTAGATCCCGATGCCGAAGACCGGCTCCTTGACCTCGCTGTGGCACGAGTAGCGCAGGGTCAGGCGAAACGGCTCGCCGGTGCGGAAGACGTGCCCCGCCTCGCCCTCTGCCGTCGCCATCTCGACCTCGGTCACCTCCATCTCACCGGTGCCCCAGCGCGGGTACTCGCTCGAGCCGCGGTTCAGGGCCGAGAGGCGCTCGTTGCCGCGCGCGTGCGCGCGCTTGAGGTACTCGTCCGCGACCGCCTCCGCGGTGCCCTGCTCGAGGACCTCGCCCTGGTCCATCAAGATCACGCTCTGACACATGCTCTTGATCGAGCCCATGTCGTGGGAGACGAACA
>CAYGST010000130.1:0-10396 GCA_964352415.1 uncultured Planctomycetaceae bacterium
TCATCACGGGCGTTTGCCGCGGCGGGCCCGCCTCCCCGAAGTAGGGGACCGGCGAGCGAACGCGCGCGGGGCGGGCGGGGCGAGAGCCTCGCCCGCCCCGCGCTGCGTTCGGCGGCGCACGTTTCGGGCGCTGGGCGGCGAGAGAACGTGCGCGGCGGCCCGGTAGCCTTGGCGCCCAAGAGCGGTAGGGGCTATCCTTCCACTCCCGCGCCCGACCGACACTTCCCCCCGCAACGACCCGCACGTGACACGAACCCTCGGGGACCAGCTGATCGCAGGCGGCGTCATCAGCGAGGCCCAGCTCAAGGACGCCCACGCCGCCGCTCGCAACGGCGATCTTCCGCTCGGCGAGGCCCTGGTGAAGCTCGGGCACGCGGACGAGACCGAGGTCGCGCGTGCGCAGGCGAAGATCGAGGGGCTGCCCTTCGTCGACCTGTCCAAGCCGGGCCTGCGGGTCTCGGACGAGGTGCTGGCGCTCGTGCCCGCCGAGCTCGCGCAGGAGCAAGGGCTCCTGCCCGTGGTCGAGCGCCAGGGCAAGCTGGTCGTGGCGATCGACGACCCGTTCAAGCGCATGATCGCGGACCAGCTGTCGTTCTCGACCGGCTCCGAGATCGCCTGCGCGCTGGCCGCGCCCGGAGCGCTGCGCCGCGCGATCCGCAAGTTCTACGGCGAGAGCGCGGAAGAGGCCGTGGCGAACACCCTCGGTGGCGGGGGTGGTGACCCCGACGACGCGCCGATCGTGCGCCTCGTCACGCGCATGTTCCAGGACGCCTTGAAGGAGCGCGCGAGCGACATCCACATCGAGCCGGGTCACGGGCGCGTGCGCATCCGCTTTCGGATCGACGGCATGCTGCGCGACATCGCGGAGCACCCGGAGCACCTGCAGGCCCCGCTGGTCTCGCGCCTGAAGATCATGGCGCGCATGGACATCTCCGAGAAGCGCAAGCCGCAGGACGGCCGCATCGGGATGACGATCGAGGGCCGCGAGATCGACGTGCGCGCCTCGATCCTGCCGTCGAACCACGGCGAGGCGATCGTCATGCGTCTGCTCGACCGCTCGGCGAACCTGATCGGCTTGCGCGAGCTGGGCTTCGACGACGAGGACTACCAGTGGTTCCGGCGCGCGATCTCCAGGCCGCATGGCATCTGCCTCGTCACGGGGCCGACGGGCTCGGGGAAGACGACGACGCTCTACGCGGCGCTCTCCGAGCTCAACCGTCCCGACGTGAAGATCATCACGGCCGAGGACCCGGTCGAGTACCACATCCCGGGCATCAACCAGGTGCAGGTGAACAACCGCATCGGTGTGACCTTCTCGCGCATCCTGAAGGCGATGCTGCGCTGCGCGCCGAACGTCATCCTGGTCGGCGAGATCCGCGACCTGGAGACGGCGGAGATCGCGATCCAGGCCGCCTTGACCGGCCACCTCGTGTTCTCGACGGTGCACACGAACGACGCGCCGAGCGCGCTGACGCGGCTCTCGGACCTCGGGGTCAAGCCGTTCCTCGTCAGCGCCGCGGTCCAGTACATCATCGCCCAGCGGCTGGTTCGCCGGCTGTGCTCCGAGTGCGCGGAGGACTACACGCCGCACGACGAGGAGCTGCGCGCGATCGGCCTCGACCCGGCCCAGATGTCGGGCCAGACGTTCAAGCGCGAGCGCGGCTGCCGCGTCTGCGAGGGGGGGGGCTATCGGGGGCGCGTCGCGCTCTTCGAGCTGCTCGAAATGGACGCCGAGCTGCGTGAACTCTGCTTTCGCGAGGTGCCTCTCGAGGTGCTGCGCAACGCGGCTCTGTCCTCTGGGCGCATGCGCCCGCTCCTGCACGACGGAGCGCGCAAGGTGCTCCGTGGCCTGACCACCGTGACCGAGGTGCTGCGCGTCTGCCGTGAGGACGACGCCGCGCGCTCGATCGCCAACGCCTCCTGAACCCCCGAGTACCGTGGCCGGATATCGAGAACTCCTGGACATGACCGTCGCGCGCGGCGCCTCCGACCTGCACCTGAACCCCGGCCGCCCGCCGGTGGGGCGCATCGACGGCTCGCTCATCTCGCTCGTCGAACAGCCGCTCGACGACGCGGCGGCGGAGGCGCTCTGCCATGAGATGTGCGACGAGCGTCACTGGGACGAGATCCAGCGCGTCGGCTCCACAGACTTCGGCCTGGCGCACCCGGACGGGAACCGCTTTCGGGCCAGCGTCTATCGCCAGCGCGGGCGCTACTCGGCCGTGCTGCGCCTGATCCCTTCGGAGCTCCTGAGCTTCGACCAGATCGGTCTGCCCGAGGCGGTGCGGGGGCTCCTGAATCTGCCGCGGGGCCTCGTGCTCGTCACCGGGCCGACCGGCTCGGGTAAGACGACGACCCTCGCGACGATGGTCGACTGGATCAACAAGAACCTGTCGCACCACATCATCACGATCGAGGACCCGGTCGAGTACTACCACTCGCACGGCAAGGGCCTCGTCACGCAGCGCGAGCTCGGTGAGGACGTGCCGGACTTCCCGGAGGCGATGCGCCGCGCGCTGCGCCAGGACCCGGACGTGATCCTGCTCGGCGAGATGCGCGACCTCGCGACGATCTCCGCCGCGATCACGGCTGCCGAGACGGGCCACCTCGTGTTCGGCACCCTGCACACGACCGGCAGCGCGCGCACGGTCAACCGGATCATCGATGCGTTCCCCTCGAACCAGCAGGAGCAGGTGCGCGCGCAGCTCTCCGTCGCGCTCGTCGCCGTCGTCTCGCAGGTCCTCGTGCCGCGCAAGGGCGGCGGCCGCGTCGCGGCGTTCGAGGTCATGCTGATGACGCCCGCGGTCGCGAACCTGATCCGCAAGAACGAGACGGCGAAGATCCAGTCGACGATCCAGACCTCTCGCCGCTTGGGCATGGTCACCCTGGACGACAGCCTCCTCGACCTCTACCGCCGGGACCTGATCACGGCGGAGGACGCGCTCAACTACGCGCAGGATCGCAAGGACCTGGAGACGCGCCTGTGAGCGAAGGACGACGACTTCTGGGCCAGATCCTGAAGGACAAGGGCCTCGCGCGTGAGGGCCAGATCCAGGAGGGGCTCGCGGAGCAGCGCACGAACGGGGGGCTGCTCGGGCAGTGCCTCGTGTCGATGGGCATCTGCACGGCGCAGGACATCGTCCTGGCGCTCGCCGATCAGGCGGGCATGGAGTCGGTGGACGTCGCCTCGTTCGAGTTCGACCGCGAGGTGCTGGACCTCGTCGACTCCTCGATGGCCCACGCCTTCACGGTGATCCCGTTGCGGCGCGAGGGCGACGTGCTGACCGTCGCGCTCGGGGATCCGCAGAACACGGCCGTCCTGCAGGACATCGGCTTCAGCACGGGCCTGGAGGTCCGCGGAGCGGTCGCGGCCTCGGAGGACATCAAGGCCGCCGTCCTGCAGAACTACGGGGAGGAGACCTCGCTCGCGGATGCGATCAAGGAAGCCGCCGCTGCGGTCAGCGGCGCGGACCCGGAGTCGGCGGCCACGAGCCAGCCCGTCGCGCGGCTCCTGAACTCGCTCCTGCACCGAGCTATCCAGGACCGGGCCAGTGACATTCACTTCGAGGTGTTCCCCGGCGAGTTTCGGGTGCGCTACCGCGTCGACGGCACGCTCTACGAGATCGAGGCGCCGCCGCCGCACCTCGCGCTGCCGCTCGTCTCGCGCATCAAGGTGATGAGCAGCCTCGACATCACGGAGACGCGCGTGCCGCAGGACGGGCGCATCGAGCTCGTGATCGACTCGCGCGCGGTCGACCTGCGCGTCGCGACCCTGCCCGGCGTCTCCGGCGAGGGGGTTGTCATGCGTATCCTCGACCGCTCGTCGGTCAATCTCGACCTGGCGGCGCTCGGGCTGCGCGAGGACGAAGAGAACGCGATTCGCAAGCTGACCGACCTCCCGCACGGCATCGTCCTCGTAACCGGCCCGACGGGCTCCGGCAAGACGACGACGTTGTACGCGATGCTGCAGGAGGCGAACTCGCCGGAGGTCAAGATCATCACGGCGGAGGACCCGGTCGAGTACGACATCGAGGGAATCGTCCAGGTACCGGTGAACCCGGACATCGGTGTGACCTACGCCTCCGTGCTGCGCACCGTCCTGCGCCAGGACCCGGACAAGATCCTCGTCGGTGAGATTCGCGACGAGGAGACGGCGTCGGTGGCGGTGGAGGCGAGCCTCACCGGCCACACCGTGTTCTCGACGGTGCACACGAACGACGCGCCCAGCACGGTGACGCGCCTCGTCGACATGGGCATCGCGCCCTTCCTGATCTCCGCGACCCTCGAGGCCGTCGTCGCTCAACGTCTCGTGCGGCGCATCTGCCCCGATTGTCGCGAGTCCTACAAGCCCGACGACGAGCTGCTGATGGAGTTCGGTCCGCAGGCGTCGATGCTCGAGGGCGCGACCTTCTACTTCGGCAAGGGCTGCCCGAACTGCTATCACACGGGCCACCGCGGCCGCAGCGCGATCTTCGAGATCCTCATGATCGACGAGCAGGTGCGCAGCGCGATCCTCGAAGGCGCGTCTGCCGGCCAGCTGCGCGACATGGCGCTGCGCTCCGGCATGCGTACGCTGCGCACCAGCGGCATCCAGGCGATCCTCGCTGGCGTGACGACCCTCGAAGAAGTCCTGCGCGAGACGGCGCCCTGATCCCAAGACCCCGCAAGACTCTCCATGGCCAAGAAGATCCGACGCACCTCCGGTCCCGCCCCAGCCCAGCGCCAAAGTGGCGGTGGAGGCGGAGGCGCACGCCCGGCCAAGGTCCGGCGCGGGCGCGTGAACAGTCAGCTCGTCACGGACTTCACGGTTCAGCTGTCGACCCTCAGCGAGGCAGGCATCCCGGTCGTCAAGGCACTTCAGATCCTCGAGGGCCAGATGCGGCCCGGTCCGTTCAAGGGCATCCTCGGCGACCTCGTCGACGACGTCTCCGGGGGCACGCCGCTCTCCGAGAGCATGGCCAAACACGAGCGTGTCTTCGACGAGCTCTACACCTCGATGGTGCGCGCCGGCGAAGCGGGCGGTGTGCTCGACACGGTGCTCACGCGTCTCGCTGCCTTCCGCGAGAAGGCAGCCGAGATCGCCGCGACCGTGCGCGGCGCGATGATCTACCCGACGGTGATCCTGTTCGTCGCGATCGCGGTGTTGACGGCGATCATCGTCTTCGTCATTCCGAAGTTCGAGGAGATCTTCGACTCGTTCGACGTCGAGCTGCCCGCCGTCACGCAGGTCCTGATGGACATCTCGGGCTTCGCGGTGACCTACTGGTACCTCGTGTTCGGCGTGCCCGTGCTCCTGGTCTTCGGGCACTTCGCGCTGATGGGGCGGCCAGGCGGGTACCGATACTTCATGCACAAGATGCAGCTGAAGCTGCCGGTCATTGGAACGGTGGTCTCAACGTCCCTGGTGGCCGCGTTCTCGCGGACCTTCGGGACCTTGATCCAGGCCGGCGTGCCGCACCTCGACGCGCTCGAGATCGTGCGCGACACGACGGGCAACGACGTGCTCAAGGAGGGCATCGAGGACGTGCGCCGCGTCGTCCGCGAGGGCGAGGGCCTCGCCCGCCCGATGGGGGCGACCGGGCTCTTCGACGACCTCGTCGTCAACATGGTCGACGTCGGTGAAGAGACCGGAGAGCTGGACCGCATGTTGACCAAGGTCGCCGACGCCTACGAGGTCCAGGTGGACCGCAAGATCGAGGCGATGTTCAAACTGCTCGAGCCCGCGCTCCTGATCGTGATCGCGGCGATGGTCGGCTTCATCGTCGTCGCGCTGTTCATGCCGCTCCTGAGCATCATGAGCGAGCTCGGGAGCCTCTAGACCCCCATCGAAACAGGGCGATGCCAGAGGACAACGGCCACCCCGCGGCTCAGGCCGACGAGCCTCCGCCCGAGAGGGCCGGCGCGCAAGCGCCGGCCGATCGGAGGCGTCGCTCGTGAGGGTCTCGCTACGCCTGCGCGTGTTCACCCTGGTGGGCACGATCAACGTCCTCGTGTTCGGCGCCGGGATCGGCTACCTGTCGAGCGAGCTCGGCCGGGTCCGCCTCGACCAGCAGGAGGAGACCGCGCAGCGCCTGGTCTACAGCCTGCAGACCTCGATCAGCCCCGAGGGGGAGCTGCGCGTCGCTCAGATCCTCGAGTGGCCGCTCTGGGAGGCCGTGACCGACGCCGTGATCGCGGACCGCAACGTCGATGGGGTTCTGCTGAACCCGGTCGGTGCGTCGCAGCGTGGCGTCACCTTCGAGCGCGACATGATCCGAGGCTCGATCGAGTCCGCGGTCGCTCGACTCGAGGCGGTCCCCGCCGCGGGCGGCGTGGCGCTGCCCGTCCTCGACCGCCGCGGGAGCGCCTGGGGCGGCTGCTGGTTCCGGCTCTCGGAGGACAGTGGGCGGGCGCCGCTGTGGATGGGGCTCCTGCCCTGGTTCTTCGCCTCGACGCTGCTGCTCTCGCTCGGCACCTACTGGGTGCTGCGCCGCTACGTGCTCGGCCCCGTGAGCGCGCTCTCGAGCGGAGCGCGTCACCTGCAGCGCGGGGACTTCTCCGCGCCGATCGCGCGACCGCGCCACTCGGACGAGCTCGCAGACCTGATCGAGACCTTCAACACGATGGCCGCGGACGTTCGCGGCTTCCACGAGTACCTGGAGAACGAGGCGGATGCGGCCAAGGACAAGGCCTTTCGCGCAGAGGCTGCCGCGCTGCGGCAGCGACGACTCGCAGCGATGGGCGAGCTGGCGGCTGGCATCGCGCATGAGATCAACAACCCGCTCGGCGGCATGCTCAACGCGATCGAGGTGCTCGAGCGGCCGAGCATCGAGCCCGAGAAGCGCGCCCGCTACCACGAGCTGCTGCAGGGCGGACTCGAGCGCATCCAGCGCACCGTCCAGAAGCTCCTGCGCTTCACGCCGCGCCACGGGGAGCACGAGCCCCTCGACCTCGCCGGACCGGTCCACGATGCGGTCGAGCTCGTCCGGCACCGCGCGGAGAGCCTCGGCGTCGAGCTCGACGTCGAGCTGGAGGAGGACGTCTGCCGCGTGCGCGGTCAGCGCTCCGAGCTCGGGCAGGCCGTGCTGAACCTGCTGGTCAACGCGCTCGACGCCGTCGAGCCTCAGATCGCGGAACGCGGTGCGCGCATCGCCGTCGAGCTGCGCGCGGCGGGGGGCGAAGTCACGCTCACGGTGACCGACGACGGACCTGGGATCCCCGAAGTCGACCTCGAGCGCGTCTCCGACCTCTTCTACACCACGAAGGAGGTCGGGCGCGGCACCGGGCTCGGGCTCGCGCTCGTCCACAGCGTCGTCGACCAGCACGACGGGCGCGTTCACCTGCGCAACGGACCGCAGCGCGGCCTGCGGGTCGAGGTCGTGTTGCCGCTCGTCGATGCGGAGCCGAACTAGATGGAGAGCCTCTACATGTGGGTGGGCCTCGGCGCTCTGCTCGCCGCGTCGGCGAGCTTCAGCAGCTTCGAGTCGGCGCTGTTCAGCCTCGAGGACGAGGCCGTCGGGCGCTCGCCCGAGCGCGTTCGCCGCCTGCTGCAGAAGCCGCGCACCGTCCTCGTGACGGTGCTGCTCGGGAACCTCTTCGTGAACCTCGCCTACTTCGCGATCGCGGTGCGGCTCGACTGGGGTGAAGGCCAGGAGGCGCCTATCCTGCGCGTGCTCGTGCCGCTGGTATTGATCCTCGTGCTCGGAGAGATCCTGCCGAAGACGCTCGCGCTGCGCGCAGCGGAGCCCGTGGCCAGGCTCGGCTCGGTGCCGATGGGGCTCCTCGTTCGGACCCTGCGGCCGCTCACGCGGGCCTTCTCCGCGACGCTCGACGTGATCGCGCGGGCCCTCGGCGAGTCCGGGAGCGCCGAGCGTGCCATCTCGACCGAGGACCTCGCGCAGGTGCTCGAGGTCAGCGCCCAGAGCGGGCTGCTCGAGCGCGGCGAGGCGATCATGCTCGCTGAGATCGTCGAGCTCGCCGGCATCCGCGTGCGCGAGATCATGACGCCGCGCGTCGATGCGCTCATGCTCGACGTCGACGGTGAGATCGAGCCAGTCCTCAAGGAGGCCGAGCGCCGGCGCGTGAACTGGGTGCCGGTCATCGAGGAGGACGCCGACCACGTACTCGGCTGCGTCAAGCTGCGCGACCTCTACCTGCGCGGCGATCGCTCGGTGCGCCAGCTCATGATGCCGGTCAAGTTCGTGCCCGAGGTGGCCGACGCCCTGGACCTCCTGCGAGTGTTCCGCGCGGACCGCACGGCCGAGGCCGTCGTCGTCGACGAGTGGGGCGGAACCGCCGGGATCGTGACGATCGAGGACGTCTTCGAGGAGATCGTCGGTGAACTGCGCGTGGAGGGCGAGGAGCGCGAACGCCCCGTCGTCCCGCTCGGTGAGGGGCGCTTCCGCGTGGCGGGGGCGCTGTCCATCCGCGACTGGAACGACGAGTTCGGCTTCCAGGTCGTGCCAATGGAGTTCGAAACCGTCGGCGGCTTCGTCACGGCGCTGCTCGGGCGGATCCCGAAGGCCGGCGACGTCGCGCGCGCCGGGAACCTCGTGTTCGAGGTCAGCGAGGTGCGCGGGCGCCGCGTGCTCAGCGTGGACATGTTCGTCGATGAGGACACGGAGGTGCCGGCATGACCTACCTCGTGCCCGTGCTCCTGCTGCTGTTCGGTCTGTTCCTCTCCGCGGTGTTCTCAGGCTCCGAGACCGGGCTCTATTCGCTGTCGCGCTCGCGCCTCGACGTCGAGGTTCGCCGCGGCGCGCGCGGCGCAGGGCTCGTGCGCCGGCTGACCGAGCGCCGGGCGACCGTGCTGATCACGATCCTGATCGGCAACAACGGCGCGCTCGAGTTCATGACGCTGACGGCCGAGCACGCCTTCGAGCAGGCGGGCGTCACCGCCTGGAAGCGCGACATGCTCCTGGCGCTCGTGCTGACGCCGATCGTGTTCCTGTTCGGCGAGCTCTTGCCGAAGGACCTCTACCACCGGCGACCGCACGCGCTGATGCGCGTCAGCGCGCCGATCCTGGTCCTGTTCCGCTACTTGTTCTGGCCGCTCGAGCGGGTCCTCAAGCTGCTGACCTGGATGCTCGAGTCCCTGCTCGGGTTCGAGTCCGAGCAGATCGTGCGACGCTCCGGGCGCATCGAGCTACTCGGCGCTCTGGCGGAGGGCCGCGCGGCCGGCGCCCTCGAGCCGCACGCCGAGGAGCTGGCGCGCAACGCGCTCAAGCTGCGCACGCTCCCCGTCGCGCGCGCCATGATCCCCTGGGACAAGGTCAACACCGTCGACGCGGCGGCGCTCGACCGCGAACAGCGCGACGTCGTCGAGGCGACCAAGCACACCCGGCTGCCGGTGATCAGCGCCGAGGGCGTCGAGGGCTACGTCCACCAGCTCGGCGTGCTCCAGGCAGGTGAGGAGGCCACCGTCCTCAGCCACCTGCGGCCCCTGACCTTCCTCGCGCCCGAGCTCTCGGTGGACCGCGCTCTGGCGCACCTGCGCACGGGGGGGCGGCGCCAGGCCGTGGTGGGCACCCAGGAGGCGCCCCTGGGGCTCGTGACCCTGAAGGACCTCGTCGAAAAGATCTCAGGCGACCTCGGGGGCTGGTAGGGGAGCGGGCGGGACCTCGAATCTCCCGAGGTTGGTCGCAACCGAGGCCAGCCGCTAGGATACTGGCCACGTCCGCGCCCCAGGCGCCCAACGAACCGTCAAGACGATGACCGATACTTCCTCCCGCATGGGCCGCCGCGAGTCCACCCTCTGGATGCTGATCGCCGGCGGACTGCTGTCCGCCGCGGGCTACGCGCTCGAGCCGCAGGGCCAGGACGGCGGCAACAACGCGCCGTCCATTCAAATGAGTCCGCCGATGATCGCGAACTCGGACTCGAACGGCCGCATGATCGCCGTCAGCGCGATCGACGTGACGGGCAACAACATCCTGTACCTCATCGACACGATCAACCCGCACATCGCCATCTACCAGGCGAACGGCGGCACCAAGGGCACCCAGGGCATCAAGCTCGTCGCCGCGCGCGACTGCAGCCTGGACCTCCAGCTCGAGAGCCTGAACGACAAGTCGGAGTTCCAGTACGAGGACCTCTACCGGTCGTTCGTCGAGAGCGGCCTGATCGACGACGAGAACTGAGCCCAGCCACGGCGGACAGGCGTCCGGACCCGAGGCCCGAAGGGCTTGGGCCGCTCGCCGCGCCGCCGTAGACTCTTCCACCCCGTATCCCCAGACCCACGGCGGAGGCGAGCTCCGCCGACCGTGACCCCCAGGAGATCCCCTGTGACCGAAGATTTCTTCAGCTTTGACGAGGCCCTGTCGGAACTCCGCCTGAAGGAGGAGGAGCTCAAGCGCCTCGTCTCCGAGGGTGAGATTCGCGCCTTCCGCGACGGCGAGACCATGAAGCTCCGCAAGGG
>CAYGST010000131.1:0-10302 GCA_964352415.1 uncultured Planctomycetaceae bacterium
GAGGCTCAGGCCGCCTGATCGGCTGGAACGACCAGTGCTCGAGGCGCGCCTCGAGGTCGAACGCCTCGGTGGCGGTTGCGGACACGCCCTCGGGCAGCGCGAGGCCGCGTTCCACCCAGCGCTCCAGCGCGGCGAGGTCCTCGTCCGCGAGCTTGCGCTTCGGCGGCATCTGCAGGTCCTCGTCGCCGTAGCGCACGGCCTGGATCAGTCGACTCCCCGCGAGGTCGCCCGCCACGACGATCGGCCCGCCCTCGCCTCCGGCCAGCAGGCCGCCAGGCGAGTCGAGGCGCAGGCCGCCCTTCTGCTTCTTGGGCCCGTGGCAGCGCACGCACTTGGCCTCGAAGAGCGGCCGCACCTCGTTCTCGAAGTGGTCGAGTTCGGCGCGCTCGGAGGTCTGCGGGGCCGCAGACGGGCCCGCGCTCGCGGTGGCCGTCAGCGCGAGGAGCGCTCCCAGGAAACGGGTGGACGTGAAGGGTCGGGGCGCGCGCATCGGAGCCCAATCTAGCAGCTCGGGGGCGCTGCGCGAGCAGCGGCTGGACGGCGTGGGCCGCGGTGGAGATCGCACCGTACGCCCTGCGAACACCTGCCGGGCCGCCTCGAGCGTCGCCGATGGCGCGACCCACCCGTCTGGACTAGGCTGTGGAAAGCCCACCGGCTCGTTGCAAGCCGCGCCCGCAAGAACTCGGAGATAAGAGGTCGCTCCTGACTTCGCTTTCGACTTCCAAGGGGGTCGCGCCCACGAGCCCAGGCCGCATCCGGGTCGCTCTTCCCGCGACCCCAAAAGGCATGGCTTCCGAATTCGAACGTCACACCACGGCGACGGCCCCTGCGAACGCAGGGCTGGACTCCCTGCTCGAGCGCTATCACCAGCGCTTCGAGGGCGGGGAGACGATTGAACGCGCCGAGATCGAGGCCTCGTATCCGGAGCAGGCCGCTGAGGTGTGGCGCCACGTGCAGGCCTGGAAGGCTGTCGCGAAGTACTTGCCGAGCGCGAAGGTCGAGGGCGACGCGCGCGAGGCCCGCCGTCCGGCGATCCAGTTCCAGTCCCTGGAGGGCGGCGCGCCGTGGCTCGACAGCAGTCAGGACGCGGAGGAGCTGGCGCGGCGCATCGCCGAGCGGGGCGCGGCGATCCGGCGTTACGAGGTCGTCGATGAGATCGCGCGCGGCGCGATGGGGGCGATCCTGCGCGTCACGGACCTGGACCTCGGGCGCGAGCTCGCGATGAAGGTCCGGCTCGTGCCCGGCGCGGACAGCGAGGAGGGGACGCCGGCGGACCACAGCACGGCCGCCTCCGCGCGCTTCGTCGAGGAGGCCCGCCTGACCGCCGTGCTGGAGCACCCGGGCATCCCGCCGGTGCACGACTTCGGCGTCGACGACCTCGGCAACTTCTACTTCACGATGCCGTGGGTGCGCGGGCAGACGCTGCGCGAGGTGTTCACGGCCGTACGCAGCGGCGCCGCGGAGTGGAGCCTGCCGCGCGCGCTGAGCCTGCTGCTGCAGGTGAGCGACGCGCTGGCCTACGCCCACGCGCAGGGCGTCATCCACCGCGACCTAAAGCCGCGCAATGTGATGGTCGGCGAGTTCGGCGAGGCCTACGTCATGGACTGGGGCCTCGCGCGGGACATGAAGCGCGCGGACCTCGTCGATCTTCGCGTCGATGTCGATGCGGAAGGGGAGCAGGGCGCGAGCGACTCGCCGATCACGACTCGCGACGGGGTCGTCATCGGGACGCCGTGCTACATGTCGCCGGAGCAGGCGCGGGGCGACGTGGATGCGATCGGGCCGCAGACGGACGTCTATGCGCTCGGCGCGATTCTCTACGAGCTGCTCTGTGGCCACCCGCCCTACGCGCCCACGGGTTCGAAGACGCCAGCGCACCGCATCGTGAGCCTCGTGCGCACGGGTCCGCCGGCTGCGGTCATCTCGCAGTGCCCAGGCGTTCCCGCGGAGCTCGCCGCGATCTGTTCACGCGCGATGGCCCGCGAGGTCACCGAGCGCTACCCCGACGTCGGCGCCTTGGGCAGCGAGCTGCGCGCCTTCCTCGAGGGCCGCGTCGTCGCGTCCTACGCGGTTGGCCCGTGGGCCGAGCTGAAGAAGTGGACGCTGCGCAACCGCGGCGTGGCGACGCTGGCGGGGGTGCTGCTGCTGGTTCTGATTCTCGGGACGCTCGCGCTCTTCGGGACCGAGCGGGAGCGGCGGCGTGTGGTCGAGCGGGAGCTGGCGTTCGACGTGGCGCGGGAGCTGCTGGCGACCCACGGGGACCTGGGCGCCGTCAACGACGGCGGGCTGGAGCGGCGCCGATTGTGGCTCGAGCGGGCCGAGGCTCTCGCGGCGGAGCTGCCTCGCTACGAGGAAGCGCTGGTGCACCTGGAGGCCGGGCACGTCGCGGACTCACGTACTCCTCTGCGCCCCGACGGCGAAGTCGGCGCGGAGCTCGCGCGGCTCGAGTTCCGCCGCGAGACCTGGCTCGAGAAGCAGGCCTCTGCGCGCAGTGTCTTGGCGTCTGAAGCGGGAGTCGTCGCGGACGAAGAGATCGAGCGCCACCGCCGTGAGAGCACGATCCGGACGGCGGCCCTCGACGTGCTCGTGGCGCAGCGCGCCGAGGTCGAGTGGGCGCGAGCTCGGCAGCGCCCGTGGGGTCTCGAGGACCCCCGTAGCGACCGGATGCATCGTCGCTTGCACGGCCTCGTATGGGACCTGCGCGAGCTCGCGCGGCCCGAGGTCGGTCCGATCGCTCGGGTTCGGAGCACGGTCGAGGGTTGGGCGGACGCGGCCACTCGACTCGAGCGTGAACACGCCGACGATTGGACCCGCGCGCTGGCCTCGATCCAGGACTCCGAGGAGTGTCCGCTGTACGAGGGGGTCGAGCTGGAGCCCGTCTTGGGGCTGGTCCCGCTGGGCCGCAACGCGGCTGGGCTGTGGGAGTTCTGGCACCCCTTCTCCGGCGAGAGACCGCCCCAGGACGAGTCGGGTCGCCTCGTGATGCGACCGGAAACGGGCCTGGTGTTCGTGCTGGTGCCTGGGGGCGCCCAGCCCGTTGGAGTTCAGACCGAGGATCCCGAGGGCGCGAACTACTGCGACCCGGACGAGCTGAAGCGCTACGGCTACGCGGACGATGACTTGGGCGTGCGGAGTCCGCAGCTGCGCCCGTACTTCCTCTCGAAGTTCGAGCTGACGCAGGCTCAGTGGCATCGGCTGACCGGCGCGAGTCCGAGCCGGTACTTCGCCGGATCGGACTTCGGCGGCGCCGAGATGAGCTCGCCGACGTGCCCTGTCGAGCGGGTCCGCTGGGAGGAGGCCCGCGCGCTTGGGGACTGGGGCCTCGCGCTGCCGACCGAGGCGCAGCTGGAGGTCGCGGGGCGCTCGGGTTCCCAGACGGCGTACTGGTGGGGCGATGAGTGGCCTCCGCCGACGGGGACGGCCAACTACTACGACAGTTCACTGGCCGCCGGGCAGAAGCAGGGCAAAGCCAGTCAGCTTGGAGACGATGGCGCGGCGCTCCCCGTCCCGGTCGACACGTTCCGGCCCAACCCCTGGGGCTTCCACCACATCTCGGGCAACGTGGCGGAGTGGTGTCGCGACGCCTTCGCCGCGAATTGCTACGAGGCCGAGAGCGTGCCGGAGACCGGAGAGCTGCTCCCCGAGTACTGGTCGAGCCGCGCCTATCGAGGTGGCGGATTCAACTCCGCCAAGCTCCCCGTGGCGCATCGCCGCTCCCTGAGCGCGGACGCCTCCCATGAGTCCATCGGGGTCCGCCCCGTGTTCGAGGGCCTGCGATAGGCCCGATCCCCAGACGTGATCGCCCGCACCGGGCAAGAGAGAGAGACAACCATGAACGTGAACATCGGATTGCTTGGAGGTCGAGTGCTACTCGCCGGCCTCGGCGTGCTCGGGGTCTCCTGGGCTCTACAGGACGGCGGCGTGCTGCGTCACCAGGAGCTCGACAATTGCCAGATCGACGTCCGGCCGCTCAACGTCGCGGACGAGGTGATGCTGGAGGCGCAGGTGTACTTCGCGGAGTGGGACGTGGCCGATAGCGACAAGCACGGAACCGAATTCGTGATTCACGTGCCCGACGACTCGCTGCTCACCCTGGGCGACAACGCTGGCGAGACCCCCGCCGGTGACGGGCCGCTGATCGATCTCGACTACGGCACCTACTACTTCGTGCGCCTGTACTGGGACGAGGAGCACGACAACGCGTACATCCAGGTGAGCGAGAGTCCGACGATGGCCATCGGCCCGGGCGCGGTTCACCACGCCGCGAAGCTCACCGCCCACGATGGAGCCTTCGACGCGCTGGGGATGATGGCGGATCCGATCTGTGAATTCGTCAGAACCGGTCCCGACTCGGAGGGACGGCGCCTGCGGATCACCGCGGTCAACTACGGACTGGAGATCGGCTTCACCCTGACGGACAGCTCCGATGGTTAGGGCACAGCACGCCGTTCTCCTGCTGGGGATTCTCCTCGTCACTCTGCTCGTCGAGGGCGTCGTGGCGAGCTCGGCCGCTCCTCAGGACTCGCTGCGCTCGAACGAGCAGTACTGGAGGACCGGTCGTCACCTGGCTGGCGAACTGTCTCAGGCGCGGGAGGTGCGCGCGCTCGTGGAGTTCGACGTCGTTCCAGGGAGCGAGCAGGATCTTGCGGGAAAGGACATCGAGGGCCTTCGGGAGGCCTTCTTCGAGTTCCTCGGGAAGAAGCACGGCGGTCGCGGCGAGCTGTTCCAGAGCTTTCGCGACCGTCCGTTCATGGCGCTCGACCTGAACGCCGCCGACCTGGAGGAGATCCTCGAGAGTGAGCACCGGGTCTTCTTCGGAGGGCGCAACGTTCGCGTGCGTGTGGAGGCCATACCCATGCTGCGTCCCGCCGCCATCACCGCGCCCGCAAGCATTCCACTGGCTTCGCTGCTGACCGAACTCGGCGACGATGCCTTGGGGGAGACGGGCAAGGGCTCGACGGTGATCGTGATCGACTCGGGCGTGACTCCGACCAGCGATGTCCTCCACGGCACGGTGGTGGACGGCAGCACGATCGTGGAGACCTCCGCCTCGTGCACGGTCAGGACCGGTGGAGACGATCCCTGGCTCGGGAAGGACGAGCCCACCGGGGAGAAGCGGCACAGCCATGGAACGCGGGTGGCCGGTCTGGTCTCGGCGATCGCACCCGGCGCCGAACTGGTGTCGATTCGGGTGGGCGACGCGACGGGGGCGGCGACGGTGGACGTCATCGCGGCTCTGCAGGAGGTGTGCTGCCGCTGGAGCGTCGAGCACCCGGTCGTGGTCGCCGTGGTGCAGGCCATGACCAGCACCGACGTCAGCGGCTCCGACGACTTCAGCAACCGCGAGCTCATGGAGAAGACCATCCGCGCGCTCCAGGCCGTGGGCATCCCCGTGATCATCTCCGCTGGCAACGATTCGTTCACCGGCGGACTCGCGTTCCCCGCGGACCTCGTGCCCTCGGTCTCCGTGGGCGGAGTCGGCAGGGATCTGTCCAAGCGGCTGACCGCCTCCAACTGGGATGCGACGCTCGACCTGTGCGCGCCGGCCAAGGGCATTGGTCTCTCCTCCACGGATGGTGACAAGACGTACGGATTGAGCGGGACCTCGTTCAGTCCGCCGTTCGTCGCGGGTGTGCTGGCCCGCTTGAAGCAGCGCTATCCAACTGGAAGTGTCGTCGAGGACTTTCTGCCGGCTCTCGAGATGTACGGCGTGCCCATCGAAGTGATGGAGGCCGGGGTGGCGATCACGGTTCCTCGGCTGAACGTGGCCGCGACCGTGGCCAAGTTGGACGCTGTACTCGGGACGGTGCATGCGACTCCCGAGCCCGTTCCTGGCCCTGCACCCGACCCCGGGCCGGAGCCGGACCCCGCACCAGAACCAGAACCTGGCGACGGCGACGCCGACGCCTGCACGTGCGATGGCAGCTGTGGCTGCGAGTGCGGCTGCGGTACCGCCTGAAGCGCTTCGTCTGCACCGGAATTCAGAAGGACCAGGTCGATGCGCGGGCCGGAATCGACTCGTGAAGAGAGGGCTGCACCCGCGGCTCGACCCGCTTCCCCCAAGCCCTGCCGAACCATGACCCCGGACGCCGATCCCGATCCGCAGTCACTCGACACCCACCTCCTGATCGAACAGCACCGCGCGGGCGACCGTGAGGCGCTCGACGAGCTCTTCCGTCGCTACGGAGCGCGCGTGCAGCGCATCGTACGCATCCGCATGGGGAGCTTCCTGCGCTCGCGCGCGGAGGTCGAGGACGTCGTGCAGGAGACCTTGATGCAGGCTTTCCAGGGCCTCGAGAGCTTCGAGCAGCGGGAGGACGCGCGGCTGATCGACTGGATGGCGCGCATCGCCGAGAACTCGCTGCGCAAGCTGTTCGAGCACGAGAGCGCGCAGAAGCGCGACGCCCGTCGTTCGATCCCGATCGACAGCCTGCGTGACCGCGCCCAGGCGAGCAGCCTGGCCTGGGACCTCGCCGGCACCTCGACGGCGCCGCCCGAGAAGCTCGACGAGAAGGAGATGGAGGAGGTGATCGACGATTGCATGAGCGAGCTGCCCGAGGAGCAGCGCGAGATCATCCTGCTGGTCGACTTCGCGAACGGGGACTGGGACTTCGTGACCGAGCACACGGGACGGCCCAACGTGGAAGCGGCGAAGACCTACCACCGGCGCGCGCGCATCGCGCTGGCGTCCAAGGTGGAGCGGCGACTGCGACCCTGACCGCCGTTCAGCTCTGTCCACGAGGCGATCCCGAGGAAGTTCGGAGTCGCCTCGTCGCGTTCACGGCGGACTCCGACTGAAGAACGTGGTCGCGGCGGAGCACGAACGCTGCGCGCGGCCCGGGGTCGCGGCGACTCGTCACGACGCGCCCGGCCCCACGACACCGCGTTCTCGAAGGAGGAACGAACGATGAGACTCGCTTGCTTGACTGTCGCCTGCTTCGCCCTGCCCGCCTTCTCACAGTCCCTCGAGGAGTCCTACCAGCTCCTCCAAAGCGGCTCGAGTGGAGACACCGAGTTCGGAGTGGCTGTCGCGTTGGACTCGACTCGGCAGCTGATCGGCGCACCCTCGTCGCACGCAGCGGGGGAGTTCTCAGGCGCCGCCTTCGTCCACGACGCGCAGAGTGGACGTCTGCTGCACTCCCTCGTCCCTGCCTGCAAGCGGCCCGGCGCGCGCTTCGGGAGCGCCGTGGGCCTGGGCGCCGGCCGCGCGATCGTCGGCGCGCCGACCGATGACGGCGAAGCGCCGCGCTGCGGCTCCGCTTCGATCTACGACCTGACGACCGGTGCGTTGCTGCTGCGCTTCACGCGGGGCGGCGGTGCGCCGGACGACCTCCTCGGCTGCGCCGTCGCCATCGATGGCCGTTTCGCCGCGGTCGGCGCTCGCGGAGTCGACGGCTCGGGCGCCTGCTTCGTGCTGGATGCGATGAGCGGCGAGCTGATCCACGTCCTGTACCCCGAGGACGGCGCGAAAGGCGACGAGTTCGGCGGCTCCGTCGGTCTGTCCGGCTCGCGGCTCGTCGTCGGCAGCCGGGCCGCCGATCCGAACGGGATCGACTCGGGAGCCGCCTACGTCTTCGACCTGGAGAGCGGGCAACAGCTCGCGCTCCTGACGCCCTCCGACGGCGCTGCCTTCGACGGCTTCGGAACGGCGGTGGCGATCGACGGCGAGCGCGTGCTGGTCGGCGCCCCGTACGACGATGTCGCGGGCGAGGAGTCCGGCTCCGCGTACCTGTTCGACGCCTCGACAGGGACGCAGCTCGCCAAGCTGCGCGCTTCCAGCACGCGTGCCGAGGACGGCTTCGGTGAGTCCGTTGCTCTCGCCGGCGAGCTGGCGCTGGTCGGCGCGCCCCGGGCCGACGCGAACGGCAAGTCGTCCGGCTCCGCTCACGTCTTCTCGACGAGCACGGGCATCGAGCTCGGCCAGCTCGCACCGATGACCGCGGCGGCGCAGAGCGAGTTCGGTTGCGCCGTGGCCCTGGACCGCCAGACCGCCGTGGTCGGTGCCTGGCAGTCGCCGGGACGACAAGGCAACTCCGGGACCGCGTACGTTTTCGAGCTCGAGACGCTCACGTCGAACGGCAGCGGCTCGTGCTACGCCTCCGAGGTTCCCTGCCCGTGCAGCAGCTCCACGAGCGTCAGTGAGGGGTGCCCCAACAGCACCGGCGGCGGTGCGACCCTGACGGGCAGCGGCAACGCGTCGATGCTGGCGGGCGACCTCCGTCTCCTCGGCTACGGCCTGCCTCGCGGCGCGACGGGTCTGCTCCTGCGGGGGACCGAGCGCATGCGCGGTGGAGCGTCGCGTCCGTTCAGCGATGGCGTCCTGTGCCTCGCTGGCGAGGTGGTCCAGGCGCAGGTGCTGCGCGCTTCGTCGGTCGGGGCCGTCACGGTGCCGAACGCTCCGACGAGTCTCGGTCCGGCTTCGTTGACCGTCGGTTCGACGCTGGCGCACTACCAGCTGTGGTACCGCGACGACGACTCGAGCTGCACCCGCGAGGGCTTCAACTCCACGAACGTCTGGAGCGTTCGCTGGATGCACTGAGTCGACGCTGGCGCGAGGCTGCGTCCCTTTCGTAGCGACGCGTGCGCGCTTCGAACCGTTCGGCAAGGCGGCTCCGCGATCCTCATCGGTCGCGGGGCCGCCCTTCGTTCAGGGGAGCAGCTTGGCCTCCAGCAGCCCGCGCGCGAAGATCTGCGCGAGCAGGTCGGCGCCCTCGTCGGTCAGGTGGACCTCGTGGGTGAAGATCTCGGCGCCGCCCTCGCTGCGGCGCTTGGCGGCCTCTTCTTCGAGCTGGGCCTGGGCGTCGACGAGCGCAAGGCCGCGCTCGCTCGCCACTTCGCGCAGGAGGGTCGTCATGCGCGCCATGCCCTCCTTCTGCGCTCTCAGCGAGACCTCGGAGTTGCCGCCGAAGTCGTTCCAATCGTTGGCCTGGGTCCCGAACGCGACGCGCGCGCCGTGGGCGCGCGCGAGCGCGACGATCGACACGAGGTTGCGCCGGAAGTTCGCGAAGCCCTGGGGGGACGGCTCCGCAGCGGCGAAGAGCTCACCGGCGTTGGGGTCGTAGTCGACGATCACGTAGCGGTAGAGATTGTCGCGCCCGGCCGCGTAGTCGGTCAGGTAGCGCCGCAGGACCATGTACGCCCGGCTCTTCTCCAAGACGCGCTCGACCCCGGACGGGCGTTCGACTCGCCACGAGTTCCGCCAGTGGGTGTTGTCGGGCTGCACCGGGGCGCCGGGGCGGCGCGGGTTCTGGTACAGCGCCGCGCGCATGTCGTTGATCGAGTGGTACACGATCACGAGGTCAGGCTGCAGCTCTAGACCGCGGAACGCGAGGTTGCCGAGGCTCTCGAACGTGCTCCAGCCGGAGTCGCCGCAGTTGATCACCTCGACGTCGAGGTCGGGGCGCGCGGTCTTCAGGTGCGTCTGCAGCCGCGCGGGCCACGTGCGCTCGTTCGAGCTCGGCGTGTGGCCGTAGGTGGACGAGCCGCCGACGCAGACGATGCGGAAGCGCCCCGGTGGCTTCTCCCAGCTCGTCTCCGGTCCGCGGAAGCCGAGCGCGTTGTGCTCGACGCTGTGCTTCGAGCCGGGCGCGTTCTTCCAGCCGGGCCGAAGCGAGTACGAGAGGTAGGGGTGCGCTCGATTCGAGGCCTCTTCGATGCGCCTTCCGGGGTCCAGCACGTCGAGCTCGAAGGCCTCGACGGGGGCGAAGCGCGCGACGATCTCCAGCAGGCCGAGAAGGACGAGCGGTGCGACGACGAGCAGCGCGAAGAGGCGCCTTCCCCAGCGGCGGGGGGCCGGGGGAGCTTGAGCGGGCGGCGACATTCGGAGAGTCTACGCGACCGGGCGCGGAGCGGGGAGCGCGGCCTGCCCCCGGGACTCTACTTGCCGCTGCCGCCGCGCTGCAGCTCGTAGAAGTCCTCGACCTGCTGGGGGGAGAGCACCTCGCCGAGCTGCTGGCTCAGGTCCTCCTGGAGGCCCTGCTTCTCGGCCGCCATGGTCGCGTCGTCCGCGCCGTCGCGCCAGAGCTGCACGAGCTCGCGCTCGCGGCGCTGGCGCTCCTCGAACATGCCGCGCAGGTCGCTGACCTGGCCCTCCGAGAGTCCGAGTGCGTCCTGGTACTTGTCGAGTCGTGCGTTCAGCGCTTCGGCCTCCTTCTCCTGGCGCGTCGTGACCTTGGCCACGGCCTCGTCCATGCGAACCTCCTCGAGCGCCTCGGCGACCTGCAGCTTCATCTCCTCGTTCACGGCGAGGGGCAGCGGTCGAAGAGGGCCGCCGGCTTCGCGCAGCGCTTCGAGCGCCGCCAG